>NZ_CP058997.1:0-207527 GCF_027557635.1 Lysinibacillus sp. JK80
TTTTTTTGCCCTGGCTTTCTAAGTCCATTGCTACATACTGTTTTTTCGTTTCCCAATTCATCCTGTGGTGATCGTCCACCTAGCTCGGCAATTCCTTCTTTTTTATAAGTATCCCGAATGACAAGATCAAAGAATTCGTGTAACGCCTGGATGTCCGACTGTTCTGGACGTCTAATAAATTTCATGATGCTTGCTCCTTATAATGTGTCGTTGGTGATTTAGTAAGGATCGAGCTCGTTGCACATCCACATCTCTAGTAAGTCATTTATATCTTGCTGTCCTGCGGTCAATGGATCAAGTGCCAGCTGTAACCAATGATCGGAGGCATCATATTTTTCAGCGTGCCATAGCAACTCTCCATAACAAATGGCAGCACGAATAAATGTGATATGGTCATTCAGCAGATTTGCCAAATGGGTGGCTTGTTTGAGACATGCTTCCCCTTTTTTTACCTTGCCATAATCTAAATAGCGAAGTGCTTTCAAAAATTCCGTGTTGGCTTGCTGTATTATTGTTCATTCGTATGTTGCATGACAGATCGCTCCCATCCGTTTTTTTGTTCACGTTATGCATACTACCAGTCTATTTTAATGATTATAACATGTTCCCCTTATTTGGTTAATGATGGGGTATGTTAAAATGCAAGAAAGACACTTGGTCATCAAAAGGAGAGAATTCCATTGAAAGATTTAGAAAAGAAACTCGATGCAGTATTACAGCAAATGCGTGATTTTATTGATGAGCTTCAGGAGCGGGAGTCAGCCTATCCCATGGTTTTTTATCATCACTCAGAAGAGGATATTAGCCAATTTGTGGATGGTGGGTGGTCATTGCCAGCAGAGTATGTTTATTTTTTGAGACATTATGTTGTTGAAAGGGTTACATGGGCTACAGGTGATTATATTAATCTAAATATCTATGGCGCAGAGATTTAATACGTGGGCAGGAGGGCTATAATTATAATCCAGTGACAGATGAGATGATTGAGGATTGGCCACATGATTATTTAGTCATTGCCACAGATGAAGGCGATCCCTATTGTCTAGATCTATCAAGAGGTGATACGGCTGTTTTTACCGCTCCCCATGGGACAGGCAATTGGCATTTTTCAATGGCTTATGACAATTTAATTTTGTTCCTTGAAAGTGTACTGATTCCGCCTGGTTTAGAAGAAATGTTGCCTGAAGAAAGTTCTGTAGCGTACTATGAACTAACTATTACTGGAGAAGGAAAAGATAAACTAAAGACATTATTGTTGCTAAAAAAATTATTATCTTATGATTATTCACAAGCGAGAAAGGCTTTAGAACAGCCTCCGCTAGTAATTTATAGGGGAGTTGAAGCAGGTGCCTTAAAGTTAGAAGCCGAGTTACAGGCTATCCGTGCAGATTTTCAAAAAAGGAAAATTAGCTTAGCTGAATTTATTGAATGAGGGAAATTGACAAGAATGATGGATATCCCTCCTCTAAAGCAGGAAAGGAAGTGTAATGATGAAAATTAACAAAGCATTAGCACAACACTATCAATGGGGTGCACAGTGTGATGGCTGGCATCTTGTACAAAATAGGGAGCTTAGTGTGATACATGAGCGGATGCCTGCTCAAACAGCTGAGGTAAATCATTATCACCATCATGCACAGCTACAATAGAACTGAATGACCAAAGAATTGAGTTAAAGCAACATGAGGGAATTGAAGTACCTCCAAATTTACCACATCAAATGCGAAACGATTCACAAGAAGATGTAGAATTCCTCGTAATATCGCAGCCAAATAGCAGGGGAGATCGAGAGCTTCTCTAACTATACGAAAGTAAACTTCATTCTTTTGCATGAAGCCATTCTAATCAGCTACTTGTATAGTAGGGAGTGTAAAGGGGTGCTTAAAGATGAAGATTACGAAGGTAAAATTATATGTCCATGATATGCAAAAAATGGAGCAATTTTATGTTGATTTGTTAGGTTTTACTTTGTTAAAGAACAGCTGACTATTTTACAATAGCCGTGGGAGAAAGCAGGATGACATTTGAAAAGAAGCCTTCTAAAATGCCAAAGCAGTATCATTTTGCATTAAATATTCCTAGTAACTTATTTCAACAGGCAAAGATTTGGGCAGAAGAGCATGTAGGCTTGCTGGATTCAGAGGGGCAGGATGAAGTCTATTTTGAGTTTTTAAAAGCATATGCATGCTATTTCTACGATCCAGAAGGCAATATAGTAGAGCTTATTGCAAGACAGGAAATAAATCCGAAACATGCTGAAGTTAATTTTTCTGTAGAGCAAGTGTTACATATTGGAGAAATCAATTTAACGTCAGATGACATTCAAACAATTGCTGAAAAATTAAAGAAGTATGCTATAAACCCTATAGCAAACAAGGAAATTCAACTGGATGGCCTTAATTTTCTAGGAAACTATGAAGACGGAGCCAATATCCTATTAGGACCAAGTGGACGTCTGTGGTATTTTTCTGATAAGAAAGCAGTTATCAGCCCGATTAGTATTGAAATAGACGAAGCTTTACAATTAAATATGGATGAAGAAGGGCAATTAAAGCTTCTGCAACTCTAACATCATAAACTTATTGTTGATTAAATATATGTTATTTTGTATATTTATTCAAAATAAGGAGGGTGTTATATGTATATAATCAAAGAAACAAATCCGACGATAGACTCGTATAAAGCATTGCACCAAACAACTGGCTGGAATGCAAAAGGGCAGTATACGTATGAACAATTATACAAGGCTATTTGTAATAGCTGGTTCAGTACATCTATATATGATGAAGGCAATCTAATTGGCTATGGACGTATTATCTCTGATGGTATCTATCAAACATTTATCTGTGATGTGATGGTGCATCCTGATTATCAACGAAAAGGAGTTGGCACAATGGTGATGGATGCTCTTTTAGAGCAATGTCAGAAAGAAAATATAAAATGGGTTCAATTATTTTGTGCCAAAGGTAAACAACCTTTCTATCAGAAGCTAGGATTTAAGGAACGTGAAATAGATGCTCCTGGTATGATGTTGTTCTATACAGAATGAATAAAGGAGCTAGGATCGTTGAAAGCAAAATGCCTAAAAATTTATGAATTTGGAAATCCGCAAGAGGTTGTAAGGCTAGAGAATAAAACAATCGAGCCTCCTCAAGGTCAAGAAATTCTTGTTCGCATGCTAGCCAGACCGATTAATCCCTCAGATTTAATACCAATATGGGGGAAATATGCTCATAGAATCACTTTACCAACTATCCCTGGCTATGAGGGAGTAGGAATAATAGAAGCTGTTGGACCGCTTGTTTCACCAAAGATTATTGGTCAGCGCGTATTACCGTTACGGGGAGAGGGAACTTGGCAGGAAGTAGTGAAAACGCAAGCAGATTTTGCAGTGACTATTCCTGACACGATGAATGATTTTACAGCAGCACAAATGTATATTAATCCAATTACAGCCTTCGTAACATGCTCAGAGGTACTTAATTTACAATCAAACGATGTCTTATTAGTAAATGCTTGTGGCTCTGCCATTGGACATCTCTATGCTCAACTTGCGAAATTGCTAGGCTATCAACTTATTGCTGTGACACGAAGTAATCAGCATACTGAAGAATTACTGCAACTTGGTGCAGCTTTTGTCATTGATACCTCTCATATGCCACTTTACGAAACCGTTATGGCATTAACAAATAGTAGGGGAGCAGATGCAGCAATAGATTCGATTGGTGGAGAGGCTGGCAATCAGCTTGCCTTCTGCGTAAAGCCCGAGGGTATTTTTTTAGCTATTGGTCTTTTATCGGGTATTCAGGTAAATTGGACAAACATTGTGAAGGAAGCAAAGGTACAAGCGAGGATGTTTCATTTACGCCATTGGCAACGTCAGACGTCAATTGAAAAATGGCAACAAACGATGCAACAACTTATACACCTTGTACAGGAAGGCTCCTTAAAAATGATGAATGTACATGCTCGTTTTCCATTATTGGCTATCCATAAGGCAATCGATGCTGTTGAGGGAACTAAAAAAGGAAAAGTATTTTTAACGAATGTTGATTAAATAACATACTACCGTCGTAGTTGAGCTACTACGTGTAGTATGTTTTTTTATAGGGACATGAGTGTTTTTAGCTCTGGAGAAAATAGTTCATACATTGTCCTGCCCCAAAAAGTGAGCAAGTGGCTCAAAAGAAGTGAGCCTCCGCCCAGATTAAAGAATTCACTAGCAATAGTAGTAACATATCTTTAAAACTAACTAAATTAGTAATTTGAGGTAATAAAGAGGTATGATAAGGTTAGGTGTTTTTAAATAAAGGAGTACAGATGATGGAGAAGATCAACCAACTAAAACAATCAATACAACGATTGAGTGAAGCTGATGCGAAGTCGATGCTTCTTTTAACTTTAATAAATGAACAGTCAAGGGACAGCATGTTACAGTTTTTATTACAGCAAGCTGAGGAGCGGGATTCTTCAATGGTACAAACGGTGCATATTGTATTCGGTCATTCACCTGGGGGGAGCTTGAAAGCAGCCTTTCGTAATCCTGACTATGCTAAGTCCGAGGAGATTATTGTTGTGCCAGGTAATTTTTCTGTTGGTCCTTTGAAAGATGGACATACAAGGGACGGAATTGAAGCTCGTTTTCAATGGTTGGAACAGCGCTATCTAATAGAAGATGATGGATTGATCATATGTGAGCGGGAGATGAAGGAAGCAATAGAGAAAATTAAAAATATCCCCCCTCATCAGGATATACTGATTTGGACTTGCCAAAATGCTCATGAGCAAATAGGGCTTCGACTCGTTTTGGCGATGCTCGAACAGAAAACAAATGATATCTATGTATTAGATACTTTTCAGTTATTTCATGAGTTATATACTTTACCACAGTTAGCAGAGGATCATTATCCAAGATCGACTGGAGAGGTCAGCACAGAGGATTTACTTTACTTTTATGAACATTTCCAAAGATGGCCATTAAAAGAAGCATTGAGGCACTCCCTATGCAAAGAAGGGCTAAATCTGTTAATGGATGATTACGATTGCATACATACATGGAAATATCATGAACTTTGGGGAAATAATAATGAGGATAGAGAGGATGACTTGATCATTACCTGTGCTAAACGTTTACAGGAAGAACAAGAGGAAATTCATTACGAAGTTGCAGCTAGGTTAATTGGAGAGGTACTGGGGCATATGGAAGAATTGAGAGAGGCTGAATGGATTGACTATCGTCTGCGTCAATTAATTCAGCAAGGCATTTTTTCTTATGAAGGTGAGTTAAAGGGAATATTACACTATAAAGTAAAGTTAGCAGATGCAACGAACTATAATCCTTCATGATTTTTATGATATAATTTTTTTGATATAGACGGTTAGAAGGAGTGAGATCATTGTTAAAAACAGAAGTATTTGAACAATTAAAAACGGCAATGAGAGAAAAAGATACGTTAGCGAAGGGTGTATTATCTCTTTTAAAGTCAGCATTAGATTCAGCTGAAAAAGAAAAGGGAGAGGCTTTAACAGCTGACGAAGAAATAGCTATTATTAATCGAGAGGTCAAACAAACAAATCAGGCTTTAGAAGGTGCACAAACGGCTGGGCGAGCAGACCTGATTGAAAAAGAGGAAGCCAAATTGACACTTTTGAGATCCTTTTTACCAAAGCAATTATCAGAAGAAGAAATTGCAGAGAAATTAGTGGCAGCGGGTGTTGGAAAAGGAATGAACATGGGAGAAGCCATGAAAATTGCAAAACCATTGCTGACAGGTCAGGCTGAAGGTGCCGTTATTTCAAAAGTTGTGAAAAATATTATTGCCTAAACTTTTACCATTTTGGTAGGAGAGTTTTTATGGAAAGAAGAATCCGCTATGCCGAAAATGTGCATAGCGGATTTGTTATTTTTATAACTGGAATTTTTGAATGATATTGCGGAGCTGTTGAGCCATTTCAGCTAAGTTATTAGAGGAAGCTGTTATTTCTTCGATACTTGCAGATTGCTCCTCAGAGGCAGCAGCTACGTTTTGAATATTGCCTGAAGCTTGAACAGCTACGACCCCCACTTGTTCAACAGAACTAGCAATACTGCTAACACCTTCATTGATATTGGACATCACGTTATTGACATGGTCCATTTCTCTCGTCAGTGCAGTGACTTGGGTATAAATTTCAGCAAATGCCTCTCCGGATGCATTGAATGTTGTTGAGCTTTCGGCAAGATTACTGCTACTGATAGCCATTGATTTGACGGCTTGTGCAGATTCTTCTTTAATCGTTTCAATGCGTGTACGAATACTGTTAGTTGCCTCTAAAGATTGATCGGCTAATTTACGGACTTCCTCCGCTACAACTGCAAAGCCTTTACCGTGTTCGCCTGCACGCGCTGCCTCAATCGAAGCATTTAATGCAAGTAAATTCGTTTGATCTGTAATTTGGGTAATCAATGTCACAATATCTCCAATTTCATTTGTGTATGTGCTTAAACGTTCTACTACAGCTGCTGACTCTTGAATAGCCTGAGATGTTACGGCCATTTTTTCAGTAGCATCTTGGATTGTGGTGTTGCCTTTTTCTGATATAGCAGATGCTTGGAATGCCTTATCTGTTACATCGGTTACACTTGTCACTACCTCTGACATTTTGTTAGAGATGGTTGTAATATGACTATCCACTTCTTCAATTGAAGAGGTCTGCTTTTCTGAACCCGCTGCAACCTCTTGCATAGAAGAGGTTATTTGCTGAATGGATGCACTTGTCTGTTCAGAGCTTGCTGTTAATTCCTCCGACATTGCGGCCACTTGTTCAGCATTTTGAGCGATTTGTTTAATTAACGAACGCAAATCTTCCGTCATGTTTTCAATGCCTGATGAAAGCTGGGCAATTTCATTGGAACCTTTTATGTGAAGAGGTTCAACAGCCAAATCTCCCTGTGCAACTTGACCAACATAACGTGTCATTTTTTTAATTGGCTTCGTAATGCCTACACTAATAAAGTAAGCAACGATTATACCAAAAATTACAAATACTATCGTTAAAATAATACAAATCCAAAGTGTTTCCGTTTGAAGCTTAGAAATGAAGGAAGCATCCATATCTAAACCGAAAATAATATCTGTATCTTTAAATGGGATAAAAATGGATTTATGGATACCATATTCATCCTTATAAATATCACTTGTTTGTGTGTTACCACTAGCTACGGCTTCATGCATTTCTTCACTAAATACATAATCTTGCTGATGATTGTCGGTATTACTTAGAGCGACGATATGTTCCTTACCATTTGCTTTAGAAAGGATATAGGCGTTTTCAACATCATATTTTTTAACCGTTGCATTCAATTGATCTAAAAGCTTTTTGTATTTGTCAGGGCTACCATTATCCGCTGCCTTTACATCATTTTTCTCAATATCTTCAAAAATCGTTGTCGATGTAATCTCTAAAGTAGATTCAAATTGTTTAATAACAAAGTTGTCAATAATGCGGTAAGAAACGGCAAATAACACAATACTAAAGAGCAAGGAAATAATCGCTATTGGAATGGTGAAACTGGCAATATATTTGTAGAGTAAAGAACTCTTAAATTTAGTGACGATACGCAATGTGGGACGCCTCCAGTACTTTAAGCTTTTGCTGTAAGAAATGAATCATATTAGAGATGTGTTCTGTCTCCGTATAAGGTGAGATAGAGAAAAATTTTGCCGCTGCAACTGGTACTTGTTGTGTTGTATCACTAGTACTAACCGTGCAAACACGCGTTGTGTCACCAAAGAATACTTCGTCTCGACCTTCTCCAATAATTTCAAAGAATGAAGCATTGATACCGTTTATGTGTTCTATTTGGTCTTGTGTATAGTGACCAGCTTGTTCAGCTTGCCAATTCATGCCGTCTGGATATAAACGAAACGCTGTGACTGGCCCAATATTGGATTCATTAACCACCTGTAGCATTGGCGTTTTCGCAGCTAATTGAGCACGGAATGCTAAGTTTACACGTACATAATTAGCTAATAATTGTTGATAACCTTCCTTACCGAATGCCTGCAATGCAGCAAAAATTGCAATGGAGCTACCCATACGAGAGCATTCTAATGTATAGCCAGTATGATAAGAGCCATAACCACGATTGCCTACATATGGCGTATCAAAGTCCTCAATATCTAGTAGCTGTAAACTTTTACCTTCCTTAATTAAAAATAGACTAGTTAAATAAGGTGTTTGGCCAAGCTTTTGGAAATCAAAGCATAGGCTATCCGCAATGGCTAGATGTTGCATACGTTCACGGATTTGTGCTAATCCCTGTAAAACCTCTGACTCGAATTGGAGTGGGTTTTTATTAAAATCATAATCATTAAAGAAGGCATAAAAACCACCTAAAGCCGAATCAGCATGAATATGTACTGGTTGTAAGTTGTATTTCTTCTCAAGGGTTGTTGTGACTTCTTTGATAGCTTGGACATCATCAATACCAAATTGATCAGTAGCACCTGTTGTCGCTACTACATAGACAGGAATACCACCATTTTCGATGACGTCTGTCATACGTGCACGTAAGTCTTCTACATCCATCGAATGATCTTTACCTGCTTTTACACGCACTAAATGTTTACTGCCGATACCCACGGCTTCTACTGATTTTAAAAGACTGTAATGGGCATTCTCTGAAGCAAAGCAATATAAATTAGTAGGAACACCATCTTCTTTTGCTTGAGGGAATTGTTTTGCAATGGCAAGACGAAGTCCACTAAAAACAGCGCCTTGTCCTCCCCATGTAGTATAGCCAAAACTTTTCGTATAATCATAGCCTACTAATTTAGACATCATTGCTACTACTTTAACCTCACACTCAGCAGCAGCAGGACCATAAACATCCCATAAATTATTGCCATTCAATAGCGCATTTGTAAACTGTCCTAACACTCCAGGAATACTTGCCATCGGTAAAACATTTGTTACAAAGTTACGTGTATGATAAGGGTGTCCTTGCATTAAATGTGTCAATTCTTTTACAACTTGATCGAGTCCGATCCCAGTTGTTGGCACTTGATGCTCTTGCATAAGCTCTTGATAAAAATTAGCAGATCGTTCTTTCATTGGACCAAGAGTTGTCTTATTTGGGTTCTTTAATTCATCTAATGAGGAAACAATTTTCTCTAATAGGGACAAAAAATTCTCTCTTTGTTGGATATTTCCATCTTCGCTCTGGAATAATTGTTGGATATTTTGCATATTCATCATCCTTTTGTAGTTCATATTTCCTCTATTTTTACTTTAATAAAAATAGGACATTATACTAAAGGTATAATAGCATATTTTAGCAGAGATGGTGATTATATTTTACTGAAAAAATATTTATAGACATTTCTGAAAAATATAAGTTTTATTGACAAATTCTAACTATGTTACTGTAGCTTGATTTTTAAAGAAATATCTTAAAATGAAAAAGGATGATGATATTATTATAAGAAAAACTTTAAGAGCTATTACTTTTTATCTATTTGACTAGTTAAAAGAAAAAATCTGCACAAAGAAAGTGCAGATTTTAAGAATTTCGTTATAGTTTGTTTATTTTGTGGTTTCAAAATTATAGACATGCTGTGCTTGTTTTTGAATCATTACTTGGGGTGTTAATTGTAATAACTTATTTCTCAGGCTAATTAAAAAACGATTATTCATCTGAGCCATTTTGCCAATATTCCATGATTGCTTAGAGATAGTATTTACTTTTTCTTTTCGATGAGCATTGTAGTTGGCAAATGCTTGAGTGATATTTTCATACTTATTAAGATATTCTGCTAATATTCGTGCGTCTTCGATTGCTTGACATGCCCCTTGCCCCATGTTGGGTGTAACTGCATGCGCAGCATCCCCAATAAAAACGGTACGATGATGATAGAACTTATCCATTGGTACAATATCAAACACATCACGGTGGATCATTTGATGTTCATCCGTATTGTTTAATAAAGTTGGTATTGGAAAATGATATTCTTTAAAATGATTAAATAAATCAGTGGTAGTAAATTTTATATAATTAGCATCATTGGGCTTTGCATTGACAAGAGCATACCAATAGACTTGATCATTTGGTAATGGAACTATCCCAAATCGCCCCTGGGAGCCCCATGTTTCGAAAAATGATTCCTTAATATTGGGTATTCCTTTTGTAGCCATTACGCCACGCCAGCATGTGTAACCAGCATAGCGATACGAACTATTGGGAAATAGTTGCTTGCGAATAGGGGAATGAATCCCATCAGCAGCAATTAAAATGTCTCCAGTCACAATACTATTGTCTTCGAATGTCACCTGTACGCCTTGCGAATCCTGTATGACATGTGAAAAATTTTTGCCCCAATTAACAGTGTTTGGCCTTAATGCTGACAATAGAATATTATGTAAATCCTTTCTGTGGATGGAATACATGTATTGATAACTAGAAGGAATCGTAAGTTTATTAAGCATCTTTCCTTGCTCTGAAAGGATATGGAAGCCATCACTAGGTTTGCCTCTTTCCTTAATTGTTTGAGCTATCCCGAATGGCTCTAGAGCTTTTAAAGCGTTTGGTGCAATGATAATACCAGCTCCTGCAACAGTTGGTTTTGAAGCCCTTTCATAAACTGATACATCCATGTCCATTTTCTGCAGAGCTACAGCTACACTTAAACCTGCTATTCCACTGCCTACTACAATAATTTTTTTACGCATTCTTATCCTCCATTCTTTTAAATTATTTACTAATGCCTTTCCAAACAATGTCTAAATGTTTTTCAAACAAAGCTTCTATATCTTTTTCTTCACTGTGTTGTAAAGACCAAGATAATAATGTGTGGAAATATGTGCTGATGATGGAAGAGGCGATAATAGGTGTTTCGTGCTCACTTTGTAAAGTGCCATTTATTTTTGCTTGTTCAACAATGCTTTCTATACTTTTTTGTAACTTTTGAATACTGTTGTATTCGTTTTCAACTAAATAGGAGGATTTCATAATTTCCATAACAACTAGCTTCATTAACTCACTATGCTCTGTAAGCCTTTTCAATAAATCACCCAATAACACTAAAATGAGCTCTTTAGGGTTTTCTATATAGTGATAATGATTTAATTGTTTTGTTAATTTTTCTAATTGTGATGTACCTAAATAAAGTAAAATGTCATCTTTCCTTGAAAAATAATTGAAAAAAGTACCTTTAGCAATGCCACATACCGAAACAATTTCCTGAACGGTTACAGCCTCATAACCTTTTTCCTTGAATAATTGAATAGCCTGTAGAAAAATTTGCTCTTTTAACTCTTTTTTACGCTCTGCTCTTAGCATTTCTGAAACGGGCTCCTTTATAAAAAAATGACCAAAGTCAAAATATGACCATGGTCAATATAATATTTAATATTACTTTTTGCAATAATATGTCTAGCTTATTCATAAAGTTTTCAAAAACATGAAACAATCTCATGACGCTTTAAATTTGAACAGGTCATCTATCGTGACAAATGTATAGCCCTCATCCGTAAGGGACTGAAGAATTCCTTCTATTGTCTGTAGTTCGTTGTCAGTTTGATCATACATAGGGTGCAATAAAATAATGGAGCCTGGTTGAATGTTTTCCTTTACATAATTTATTTTATCCTCTGTCTTTGTAAAGAACGTGTCAGGCTCTAAGTTCCATGTAATGGTCTCGCGTTGATGTTTATTTAAGTAATAGGGAAAGCCGATTAACTTTTTACCATATGGTGGTCTTACTACGGGTGTTTCTTGATAGCCGATATTGGCAATAAGGGCATCTGTTTTTTCTATTTCATTTTTAATAAAGGAGGGGCTTTTTAATACCATACGTTTATGAGAATACGTATGATTACCAATCTGGTGTCCTGCTTCCACTATTTTTTTAGCCTCTTCTGGATGTTCTTCGATATCCTGTCCAATTAGAAAAAAAGTGGCTTTTACTTCGTAGTCCTCTAACAACGACAGCATAGAGCCAGTTTTGTCAGTTGGTCCGTCATCAAATGTCAATGCAATGACCTTTTCTTGAGTTTCAACCCGAGAGGTAATAGGACCAAATAATTGATAGTCACGTGCATTCATTAATTTATAAGCTGAAAATGCTAATGCAAAGATCAAAATAAATCCGATTCCACTATAAGCTAGTTTCCTTTTCATTCACTGTGTCCTCCCTTTCACCCTAAAGATGTATGGTTTTAATGTATGTTATCTGAAAAACAATATCAATGTTGTTACGTATTGAACCTCATTAGCTGTTTGAATACCAAAAAAATACCCATACTACAATCGAGGTGAGAACATGTATAAATTATTATCACATAACGATTTAGACGGAGTAGGGTGTGGGATTTTAGCCAAGCTTGCTTTTAACGATAAGGTGAAGATACGCTACAATTCCATTACAGCACTTGATCGCGAAATCGAATTCTTTTTGGAGAATGATCAACAGAAAACATTTTTGTTTATTACAGATCTTTCTCCAAATGAAGAGAATGAAAAAAGGATTCATGATTATTATCAGGCGACTGGTAATGTGCAATTGTTGGACCATCATAAGACAGCACTCCATTTCAATCAATATGAATGGGGAAAGGTATTAATTGAGGATGAGCAAGGCTTTTTAACGTCAGCTACATCTTTATATTATCAATACCTGGTTATCCATGGACTATTAGAAAAAACAGAAGCCGTTTCTGAATTTGTAGAGTTAGTAAGACAATACGATACATGGGAATGGGAAAAGAACGGCAATTTACAAGCGCAAAGATTAAATGCACTCTTTTTTCTAGTGTCTATTGAAGAATTTGAAGAGAAAATGCTTGAGCGTTTAAAAACAAGTGATCACTTTGACTTCGATGATTTTGAAAAGAAAATTTTAAGCATGGAAGAAGAAAAAACAGAGCGTTACATTAGGCGTAAGAAACGGGAGCTTATTCAAACTACTTTGGGAGAATACTATGCTGGGGTTGTCTATGCAGAATCCTATCTTTCTGAGCTTGGCAATGAATTGGGAAAGGAAAATCCGCATCTTGATTATATTGCGATGATTAATATGGGCAGTAAAAAGATATCCTTTCGAACAATCCATGATCATATTGATGTGTCAGCTATTGCCGCCAAATATGGTGGAGGTGGACATCAAAAGGCTGCTGGCTGCTCATTAACAGAGGAAGCTTACAAGCAGTATGTAGTGGCAACATTCCATATAGAGCCTATTCCAGAGGATGCAAAAAGAAATCGTTATAATGTAAAAGGGTCTACGTTTGGAACTTTCTATAAAAATCAGCAAGATGAAATGTTTATGCTCTATTCAAACGATGAGGTTGATTGGATAATTGAAAAAAATAACATGCTACTGACACAATCCTTTGCGAGCTTTAATGAAGCGGAGTGGTTTTTAAAGCGAAATAAACAAGCATGGCTAGTAAGAGATGATCTCTTTGTGGACTATTTAATGCGTGAAGTCAATAAAGGTCGTCATCTACATAAAGGGATGTAATATCCTTTTATACATAAATGAATCTTCAACATAGAAGGTTATATAATGCATGATTGAGCACTACAATGAATCATAATGATTTTTATAAAAATGAGGTGTACGGTTGTCCAATGATATGATTCGAGTTGTGGATTTGGATAAGGAAAATCGGAGAAGTAAGAAGTGGCTTATTGTTGTGATCCTTTTATTAATGATTGCTAGTGGATCGACGCTGTATTTGTGGTGGGATCAGGATGTGAATTTTGAAGCCTATAAAACGGATGTAGGGAAAACAGCTAGCAATAGCTTAGGACGGTTAACATTAAATGAAGTGATTATAGATGACAATCAAATTTTACTGAATGCAACTTTCGAACCTGGAAAAGAGTTTAAGCCAGACCATCAAGTATTTTTCTTTCCGCAAATTCTTGTCAATGGGCAAGATTATATGGTTCGTAATGGAGGACAGTCCATAGCAAAGTCTGCCAACGTCTATACGATATACAATAGTATTAAAATGGATGATTTTCCGGCTGATGAACAATTAGAATTAGTTATTCGTTATAAAGATTGGAATGTTGAAACACCAATTGAGAAGCCTTGGGAATTTCAGGTAGATGCTTCACAAGAGCAATTACAACAAGATCGTGAAATCTTTTCCATTGATAAAAAAGTGAAGCATGTTGATCAGCAGGAAATAACCATCGACAAAGTTGTCTCCACACCTATTTCCACAACGATTTATTTTCATGCTGAGGAAAGTGTTGTCAATGATGCGTTACACTTTAAAATCCAATCAAAATCTGGACAATCATGGGATTTTGCAGCACCCTATCCATTAAATAAAGAGGGTACAAGGTGGGGAAGTCGTGTAGATGCACTCTATCTAACAGAAAAAAAATACACTTTAATTCCAATCAATAAAGAGGGTAGTAAAGTAGGTTCTGCAATTAAAATAAAGAGAGATGAATAATGAAGTAAATTTTACAAACTCTTAATCTAAAAAAAACTGCTTTCCGTGTAAGATGAAATAAAAGATATGGAAAGTAGTTGAGAGTTTGCGAAGGCTTTGGGAGATTTTTTTTGTTGCTTTAAAATTGGGCTGTACCTCATTCGGAGGCCCAACAGCTCATCTAGGTTATTTTCAACAGGAATATGTACAGAAACGTAAATGGCTTTCTGCACATGATTATGGTCAACTCGTTATGTTAAGTCAATTTTTGCCTGGTCCTGCATCTAGTCAGGTGGGGATGGGGGTTGGTTTACTTAGAGGAGGAGTACTAGGAAGCTTTCTATCATTTCTTGGTTTTACCTTACCATCAGTTCTGATACTTATACTTTTTGCCTATTTCTCCAAGTATACAGAGTTTAAGATGGATTGGATTCATGGTTTGAAGTTAGTAGCAGTGGCGATTGTCGCTCATGCTATTTTTGATATGGGCAAAAAACTACTCTCGACAAAATGGCATTGGTTGATTGCTTTATTGACATTGATAACAGTATTGACATGGCTAAATCCATTGGCACAAATCGTAGCAATATTGATCGCTGCTTGTTTAGGCTTTCAACTACTGAAAAAAAGTGATGAGGGTAATACCTCAAAATTAGTTCATATACCCATTTCAAAAACCACGGGCATTGTTTTACTAGTACTTTTTTTCGTGCTACTCCTAGGTTTACCTATATTAGCCGCTTTATGGCATTATGAGTGGATTTCTATGATAGAGAAGTTTTATCTTGCAGGTGCCCTAGTATTTGGTGGCGGACACGTTGTTTTACCTTTACTGGAAACACAATTTGTTCAAAGTGGTCAAATAAGTACCTCAGATTTTTTAGCTGGCTATGGTATGACACAGGCAGTTCCAGGACCTTTGTTTACATTTGCTGCATATATCGGTATGGTCATTGCTGGCGTTCCGGGAGCTATTATTGCTACTTTCGCAATATTTTTACCAGCGTTTTTGCTAGTGGTTGGAGCGCTACCATTTTGGATTAGCCTAAGTCGAATTGCACGACTTAGAGGTGCGATGGCAGGCGCAAATGCGGCAGTCGTTGGCATTCTAGCCGCTGCTTTTGTACATCCCATTGTGACACAAACCATCATCAGCACGTTAGATATTTTCATAGTAGCTGTCTTTTTATGGTGTTTAATTCGATGGAAAATACAGCCATATTTATTGGTGCTGTTAGGAATTGTTGTGGGCGTCATTTTTTATACATGAAAAATCTGCACTTTCGATTGTTAGATTCTAACTAATAATCGGAGGTGCAGTTTGTTTTGTCATTACGGAATCAATATTCATTAAAAGTACCTGTGAGGTTTCATAGCGTTCCTTCTATCGATTCGTTATAATGTAGAAATGGAAAAGACTTAACGCGAAAGAAGGGATTGCTATGGCACGAGGTGTTTACATTCATATTCCTTTCTGTCATCAAATCTGTAATTATTGTGATTTCAATAAATTTTATTTTAAAAATCAACCAGTGGATGAATATATCGAAGCACTTGGAAAAGAAATGGCCCTGACAACCGAAAAACATCCTGAAAAATTCCGTAACATCGAGACGATTTTTCTTGGTGGCGGAACACCGACAGCTTTATCTCCTGAGCAATTGGACAAACTACTAACGTCTATTCATACGTATATTCCAATGAATAGTGTGACAGAATTTACATCAGAGGCAAATCCAGATGAATTGTCTGCAGCCAAATTGCAGGTGTTGTTCGACGGTGGTGTTAATCGTTTAAGCATGGGTGTACAATCTTTTGACCAGGGATTGCTACAGAAGATTGGACGCACTCATAGTAATGATCATGTCTATGAAACAATCGACTTGGCTAGAAAAATTGGCTTCCGTAATATCAGCATTGATTTAATGTATGGTTTACCTGGGCAAACGATGGCGCAATGGAAGGATTCATTAGCCAAAGCTTTTACTCTTGATTTGCCACATTTCTCTGCCTATTCTCTTATTGTGGAACCCAAAACGATTTTTTATAATCAGTACGCTAAAGGGAAACTGTATTTACCGACAGAAGATTTAGAAGCGGATATGTATGATGTGCTGATGCAACAAATGGCCTTACATGGGCTTCAACAATACGAAATCAGTAATTTTGCAAAGCCAGGGTATCATTCAGAGCATAACAAGATTTATTGGGATAATGATGAATATGCGGGGTTTGGCGCAGGAGCTCATGGGTATTTAGCAGGTATACGCTATTCTAATCACGGTCCATTAAAAAAGTATATGGAAGCTGTTGAGGGAAATGAGCTACCAATTGTCCACGCACATGAAGTATCACAAGTGGAAAAAAGAGAAGAACAAATGTTTTTAGGGCTAAGAAAAACAGAGGGTGTTATGCACTCTATATATGAAGAGAAATTTAAAACACCTATGTCTGCGCATTATGACGTGGTAATAAAAGATCTAGTGTCAAAGGGGCTTTTAGAACAGGATGAGCTTGGTGTTCGCTTGACAAGAAAAGGGCGTTTTGTGGGCAATGAAGTATTTCAACAATTTTTGCTAGAAGATTGAGCGATATCGTTGACATAAAATGTGGGATTTGATAACTTAATAATAGTATTAGCACTCCTCTTAGTTGAGTGCTAACAGAGGTGATAATCATGCTAACAAATCGGCAGTTACAGATATTGCAAGTCATTGTAGACGACTTTATTGTGTCTGCGCAGCCGGTAGGTTCTCGCCAAATCTCCAAAAAACAAGGGATTACATTTAGTCCAGCCACTATTCGAAACGAAATGGCGGATTTAGAGGAATTAGGCTTTTTAGAAAAAACGCATACCTCCTCTGGTCGAGTGCCTTCGGAAAAGGGTTACAGATTTTATGTAGATCATTTGTTGAGTCCTCAAGGTATCAATTCCAAGGACATTCAACAAATTCAATCAATTTTTAATGATCGACTAGTAGAAGTAGAGCATATTATCCGAAAGTCAGCCAACATTTTATCAGAGCTGACATCGTATACTTCCATACTTTTAGGACCTGATGTCCAAAGGCATCGTGTTAAACGGTTTTCAATTGTCCCTCTTTCTAGCGACACAGCAGTAGCGATTATCGTGACGAATAATGGGCATGTAGAAAACCGCATGTTCAATCTACCACCTGACTTTACCGCTTCTGATTTAGAGAAAATGGTAAATATCTTAAATGATCGCCTTATTGGAGTTTCATTAGAAGATCTCCATAAAAGCCTTGAGGCTGAAGTGCTAGCAGTGTTACAGCAACATGTTCGATCAGCGGATGATTTTATTCGCGCACTTATCACAGCAACAATGCATAATTCAGAAAGTAAAATTTTCTATGGTGGGAAAACGAATATGTTCAACCAACCAGAATTCCATGACTTAAATAAAGTCCGAATGATTTTGGACTTAATGGAGACGACTAGCCAAGTGCAGTCACTTTTCCATCCGAATGAATCAGGTATTCATATTCGGATAGGCTCAGAAAATAAACAACTAGAAATGGAAAATTGCAGTGTCATTACCACTACCTATTCTATTGGTGATGATCAACAGGGAGCCATTGCTATTATTGGCCCTACACGTATGGATTATAAGCGTGTTGTGGCTTTATTAGACGTAATGCGCTTGGATTTAACACAAGCCTTTATGAAGAATCGTAGTGAATGATAATGAGGAGGATTCAAGTGACGGAAACAACGGAAAACAAAGATTTAGTACAAGAAGATGTACAAGCTGAAACGACAACTGAGGAAGTAGAGCAAACAGAAGTTCTGGAAGAAGTAGAGTTATCAATTGAAGAACAGTATGAGGCTAAGCTGGCTGAACTACAAGCAAAGCTGGCTGACGAAGAAAATCGTCACCTACGTTTACGTGCTGACTTCGATAATATGCGTCGTCGTAATCAGTTAGACCGTGAGGCAGCTGAAAAGTATCGCGCCCAAAGCTTATTATCTGATCTATTACCAGTCCTTGATAATTTTGAACGTGCTTTACAAGTAGAGACAACTTCTGAAGAGACTGCATCGATCATTAAAGGAATTGAAATGGTGTATCGCTCTTTAATTGAAGCAACAGAAAAAGAAGGTCTGCAAGTGATTAAAGCTGAAGGTGAGCAATTTGATCCAACGATTCACCAAGCTGTTATGCAAGAACAAGATAGTGAAAAAGAAACGGGTATCGTCTTACGCGAACTACAAAAAGGGTATATCTTAAAGGATCGTGTATTACGCCCAACAATGGTATCTGTGAACGAATAGTCTTTGCACTATTTAGTCAATTAAAATTAGTTAGAAAACGCATCCCTTGCGTTGACATAATAGGAGGAAATTTTAATGAGCAAAATTATTGGTATTGACTTAGGAACAACAAACTCTTGCGTTTCTGTACTTGAAGGTGGAGAACCAAAAGTAATTCCAAACCCAGAAGGAAACCGTACAACGCCATCTGTTGTTGCCTTTAAAAATGGTGAACGTCAAGTTGGTGAAGTGGCGAAACGTCAATCAGTAACAAATCCTAACACAATCATTTCTATTAAATCAAAAATGGGTACGGCTGAAAAAGTAACAGTAGAAGATAAAGACTACACGCCACAAGAAGTATCTGCAATGATTCTTCAATATTTAAAAGGCTATGCTGAAGACTACTTAGGGGAAAAAGTGACAAAAGCAGTTATTACAGTTCCTGCTTACTTTAACGATGCACAGCGTCAAGCAACTAAAGATGCTGGTAAAATCGCAGGTCTAGAAGTAGAGCGTATCATCAACGAACCAACTGCTGCAGCTCTTGCTTATGGATTAGATAAACAAGATCAAGATCAAAAAGTATTAGTATTTGACCTTGGAGGCGGTACGTTTGACGTGTCTATCCTTGAGTTAGGTGACGGTGTCTTTGAAGTACTAGCTACAGCTGGTGATAACAAACTAGGTGGAGATGATTTCGATGACGCAATTATCGAATATCTAGTAGCTGAATTCAAAAAAGAAAATGGCATTGACTTATCAAAAGATAAAATGGCGATGCAACGTTTAAAAGATGCAGCTGAAAAAGCGAAAAAAGATTTATCTGGTGTAACATCAACTCAAATCTCTCTACCATTCATTACAGCTGGAGAAGCAGGTCCATTACACTTAGAAATTTCTTTAACGCGTGCGAAATTTGACGAAATTACTTTACCATTAGTAAATCGTACAGTAGGACCAGTGCGTCAAGCATTATCTGATGCAGGTCTGTCAACTTCTGAAATTGACCAAGTTATTTTAGTGGGTGGTTCTACACGTATTCCAGCAGTACAAGAAGCAGTACGTAAAGAAACAGGGAAAGAGCCTCACCGTGGTGTTAACCCTGACGAAGTTGTTGCAATGGGTGCTGCAGTACAAGGTGGCGTATTAACAGGTGATGTGAAAGACGTTGTATTACTTGACGTAACACCTCTTTCACTTGGTATTGAAACAATGGGTGGCGTGTTCACAAAATTAATCGACCGTAACACAACTATTCCTACTTCAAAATCTCAAGTTTTCTCTACAGCAGCTGATAACCAACCAGCAGTAGATATTCATGTTCTACAAGGTGAGCGTTCAATGGCAGCTGACAATAAAACATTAGGTCGCTTCCAATTAGCAGATATTCCACCAGCACCTCGTGGTGTACCTCAAATCGAAGTAACATTCGATATTGATAAAAACGGTATCGTATCTGTAAAAGCAAAAGATCTTGGTACGAACAAAGAGCAAACAATTGTGATTCAATCTGATTCTGGTTTATCAGAGGAAGAAATTGAACGCATGGTAAAAGACGCTGAAGCTAATGCTGAAGCAGATGCTAAACGTAAAGAAGAAGCAGATCTTCGTAACGAAGCAGACCAATTAGTATTCCAAGTGGATAAAACAATTGCTGACCTTGGTGAGCAAATTACTGAAGACGAGAAAAAATCTGTGGAAGATGCTCGTGATGAATTGAAAAAAGCGCTTGAAGCTGGTGAATTAGAAGGTATTAAAGCAGCTAAAGAAAAACTAGAGGGCGTATTACAGCCACTAGTGATGAAAGTTTACGAACAAGCGGCAGCAGCTGCTCAAGCAGCTCAAGGTGGCGATGCAGGTGCAGACACTGGCGCTGGTAAAAAAGATGACGGTGTTGTAGACGCTGAATTCGAAGAAGTAAAAGATGATAAATAAGAAGTAACACAGTAAAGTGAAAAAGCCAAAGACCGCTTGCGGCTTTGGCTTTTGTCATGATGTGAGGTCACTTCACGTAAATGCACCATTTATGGGATAGTTGCATACGTTAGCTGCTAGGAAGTGGGTATCTTCATTTTTGGAACTTATAGAACCTTTAATCGAAAAAATGAGGCAGTTTTTTCAACTGCATGTTACAATAGATTTTATGCAAACAGAGCGGAGTGTGAATCATGGAGAAACGCGATTATTACGAGGTGCTTGGTTTAACAAAATCGGCTACAAAAGATGAGATTAAAAAAGCATACCGTAAATTATCAAAACAATATCACCCTGACCTTAATAAAGAGCCAGGTGCAGATGAAAAATTCAAAGAAATCGCTGAAGCATATGAAGTATTAAGTGACGACCAGAAAAAAGCACGCTACGACCAATTTGGTCATGAGGATCCGAATGCTGGTTTTGGTGGTGGCTTTGGAGGGGGCGGCTTTGGCGGCTTCGAGGATATTTTCAGTTCATTCTTTGGCGGAGGTGGTCGCCGTCAAGATCCAAATGCTCCACGTAAAGGGGATGATCTGCAATATCGTATGAACATCCAATTTGAGGAAGCTATTTTTGGAAAAGAAACAGAAATAGAAATCCCAAAAGATGAAACGTGTGAAACATGTCACGGTTCAGGAGCAAAACCAGGCACGCAACCAGAAACATGTTCGACATGTAAAGGTGCAGGTCAAATCAATCAAGCAGTGGATACACCATTTGGTCGTATGATGAATCGTCGTACATGCTCAACATGTCATGGAACAGGTAAAATTATTAAAGAAAAATGTACGACTTGTCGTGGAGAAGGAAAAGTCCAAAAACGTAAGAAAATTAAAGTGACGATTCCAGCAGGCGTGGATGATGGACAACAAATTCGTGTATCTGGTCAAGGTGAACCAGGTATAAACGGTGGACCTGCAGGGGATTTATATATTATGTTCCGCGTTCAAGGTCACAAGGATTTTGAACGAGATGGAGACGATATTTACTTCGAGTTGAAATTAACATTCCCTCAAGCAGCACTTGGGGATGAAATTGAAGTACCAACAGTCCATGGGAAAGTAAAATTACGTATTCCAGCTGGAACACAGTCAGGTGCTCAATTCCGTCTAAAAGATAAAGGTGTTAAAAATGTTCATGGTTATGGTATGGGTAATCAATATGTGACAGTAAAAGTTATGACCCCAGAAAAATTAACGGAAAGACAAAAACAATTACTACGAGAATTTGCAGAAATTAGTGGCGATATCCCTGAAGAACAAGGTAGTTCACTATTCGATAAAATTAAGAAAAAATTCCAAGGTGAATAATTAGAGGAGCTGAAGAGCTACGTGAAGTGGTCAGAATTATCCATTCATACAAAAAATGATGCGGTAGAAGCAATTTCGAATATTTTGCATGAAGCAGGTGCAAGTGGTGTTGTCATCGAAGATTCTGCAGAGTTTGCGAAGCCACGTGAAGATCAATATGGTGAAATTTATGCGCTAAATGAAGATGATTTTCCGAAAGATGGCGTGATTGTTAAAGCTTATTTATCAGAGTCTAGTTTTTTAAATGAAACAGTCGAAGAAATAAAAGCAGCTATCACAAATTTAACGAACTTTAACATTGATATCGGTGAAAATGTGGTATCCATTGTGGAAGTCAATGAAGAAGATTGGGCAACGGCCTGGAAGCAATACTACCATCCTGTTAAGATTTCTGAACGCTTTACTATCGTACCGACATGGGAGGAATACACACCTGTTTCAACAGATGAACTAATTATTGAATTAGACCCTGGTATGGCATTTGGTACAGGTACCCACCCAACAACGGTAATGTGTTTACAAGGACTTGAAAAGGTCATTAAAGAAGGGGATACAGTTGTTGATATCGGTACAGGATCGGGTGTATTGTCTATTGGTGCAGCATTACTTGGTGCCAAAAGTGTGCATGCGCTTGATTTAGATGAGGTAGCTGTACGTTCAGCGCGAGAAAATGTAGCATTAAATAAAGTGGAAGATAAGGTGGCAGTGTTCCATGGTAACTTATTGGATACTGTAAAAGAACCAGCAGATGTAGTAGTCGCTAATATTTTGGCTGAAATCATCATGTCCTTCACAGATGACGCGTATACAATTGTAAAACCAGGTGGATTATATGTCACTTCGGGCATCATCGGTGCAAAACGAGATGATGTGAAAGTAGCACTAGAAGCTTCAGGCTTTGTGATTGAAGAAGTATTATTAATGGAAGATTGGGTAGCCATTATTGCCCGTCGTCCACTATAACATGACTGAGGAAGCGCCAAATCGTGAGCCGTGTGCTTGTGATTTGGCGTTTTCCTTTCTTGCTAGAAAGGACTGTGTGGCATGCAACGTTATTTTATTGAGACAGCTATCGAAAATGCACGTATTAGTGGAGAAGATGCACGGCATATTGAACGAGTGATGCGTATGAAGCAAGGCGACAACATTGTAGTTGTTGCACAAAACACTGCGTATATATGCACAATTGAAGGATTTGAAGGGGATGAGGTTGTCATTGAAGCGACTGGACAAACAATCCCTTCCCCAGAGTTACCCATTCAAGTAACAGTAGCATGTGGTTTACCGAAGGGTGATAAGCTGGAGCTTATTACCCAAAAAGCCACAGAGCTAGGAATGTTTGCTTTATTACCCTTTGAAGCTGAGCGCTCCATTGTGAAATGGGACAAGAAAAAAGGAGCAAAAAAGCAAGAAAGATTACAGAAAATTGCTAAGGAAGCTGCGGAACAAGCTCACCGTACGCATATTCCAACAGTTTTTGAACCTATATCATTTAAACAGCTAGTACAACAAATAGATCATTTCGATGCCGTTTTTATTGCTGATGAAGAGGATGCAAAGGCTGAAAAGCGCACAAGGTTTGCGGAGAAGCTAAAAAACGTGTATGATAAAAAGTCGAAATCAATGCTTATTATCTTTGGTCCTGAGGGGGGCATTTCTCGTCAAGAATCAGAAGCGCTATTACAAGCAGGCGCTCAAACGATGTCATTAGGACCGAGAATTTTACGAGCAGAAACAGCGCCATTATACGCACTGTCTGCCATATCCTATGAATTTGAATAACAGCTATGTATAATTTATTATCAACATAACTTAGAGAAAGCCACTTAATATTATTAAGTGGTTTTTTTACGTAAATCATATTTGAAGGGGGTCTGCGTTAAATCCCTGCTTAAATGGAGTTTTAGCCCATTGTGTAAGATCAACCGGGAAAATCACAACCTCAAACATTCCAAATAAAATATGTAAAAGAACAAGTTCAATGTCCATACATAGATTTAATTGCGACATACTCTAGCGATAGGAGAGCTCACTAATACTATATTGAAATGAGGGAATTTTTTGAGTGAACAATTTAATCAGATTCAACCTTGTCCAGTAACATCAACTGAACAAATACCCTTAACGAATGAGATTACACCACTAGTTACTACACCACTTACGACGCCAACTATTAAAATTCCAGTTGTACTGGCAGAACCAACACTGCAAATCGTTGTCGAGTCGGATATTACACTTAGTCCTGCAGCGACAGAGATTAAACGAGTGAAAAAGAATGTCTTTCTAAATCAAGTGAAATTGGTACCAGTTAGCTTTGCACGTATTGCTAACACTGATTTCTTTAGAGTAACACGAGCTAAATTATTTGTAGCAGGACATATTCGGAAAAATATCGAATATGCTTCATCAGCATGTAATGGGGCACTTCAGGATAGAATTGCTGATGTTCCGTTTTCAGGTTTTACAGATCTTATATTTCCGCAAACAGCAGGAGGCGCTACACCAATTTTAGGCATTTCTGAGTTTGCCGAAGCGAACTTCCTTAACGAAAGAACACAAATGGATGCTCGATTAGATAAGGCTTTCTTCCAAAATCTCGTTAAATACAATGAACAACCATTTGGTGAATTAGTAGCAGCCAATTTCTTTGAACTTGATTTTTCACCGATTATGGCAGCTCCTGAAGAAGCATTCAGCACATTACGTGAAAAAATTGTATTAGAACTTACTGTAAAAGTATTGCAAGTTCAACAAATCCGTTTGGGCGCTGGAAGTAGTGTAGTAACACCTGTTCTACCAGGGCTTACTCCACCAGCAACACCAATTGTTCCTGATATGATTCCGCCTACTGAGCCTTGTTAATTTTTTTATGTAGTGGAGCAAAAATGGTAACAATAATACTGATATAAAATCAAATATGTTGTTGGGCAGTTGAAAGTTCACTTTTACTCGAACTTTTAACTGCTTTTTTTTGGCAAGATAAGGACATGCGCCTTCCAATTGTATCTCATAGTGGGACTGTGACAAAAGTAAAAATATTGCATAATATGGATTGTAATTAGTATTGTAGATTTTCAATTGTCCTAACATAATCGCATCAGAAGAATTAGCTAATGGATTAAAACTTAAATAAAAATTGATTGTTATGCTTTTTTTGTCAAATCATTATTTGGGAGTGAATGAATGGCAACTCCATGGATTAATTTTAGAGAGATGAAAAAAATATCCTCTAAACAAAATAAATACACTGAGTGGAGGTATCAAACTAAAATAGATGACGAATCTCCATTAGAACAGACTTTTAATGGAAATAATAATCTGCTTGATGAAAAAGAATATAAACCAATTACAGAGGAATCAACTTTAACAGACCATATAATCTCTAATGAAGAGCTCTCCGAACTTATGGAGCAGACTATTGAGGAAGAAAACGAACATCACCCAAATTTTGAGAACTTCAGGGAGGATGCTAGCTTAGCAGAGCTATTAGCATCTAATGAAGATCTACATATATCTAAAGAAACAAATGTTGAGCAAGAAAACGAACATCCTCTAGATATCGATGAGAGTCACACAAAAGTGACCTTAATAGAGCAATTAGCGTCCATACCCATACCTATAGAAGCGAATGTTAAGGAGAACGAAGAAAATTTCCGACATATGGATGAGAACCATGTAGAGGAATTCACTTTAGACCAGATAGCATGCAATCAAAGTGTACCCAGTCCAACAAAGGTAGAAATTGACCATCTACTAGATAGTGATGAGAACTCCCTTGAAGAACAAAATTCAACAGCCCAATCAGACAATAATCCAAAATCTTTCAATAGAGCTCTGTCAGAGGCTGAAAATAATATGCATTTGGATGATATAGCAGAAAAGGAGAAAAACAATCCTCCAAATCGTAATAAAGAGATTGCAAAGTCTTTACAAGGAGAAGTATGCACCATTATCCAAAAAAGTCCCTTTTCTACTTATGTAGAAATTAACGATTTTCTTCATGCTCCTATTTATGGTGAAAATGTTCAAAATACAATATTTGATTTTCTTGATTTAAATGATAACCTATCTCCCCAACTTCAGACGAAGCTACTCCAAACGATTTCGATTTACCCTGAACAACCAGATTGTCGTTTGGTTAGCTCCAACATTAATCAAATGATTTCTTTAATGAGAACGGATACTAATAAAAAAAATGGTAGTGAGCAGCATCCGTTTAAATCAGTAGTAGTTCCCTTACATAACTCACAAGCAATTAAAAAAGGAGAAATTAACTCCTCTGAGCCTTTTATACATATACGAGTTCCTGTTGTGCTAGGGGAATACAAAATAGAAATATGTATGGAGGAAAAAATTGCTTTTGATAAAGGAATTGAAGAGGTTAAAGAGATCACAAATGAGGTAGTACTATCCGATTGTAGATTTGTACCTATTCATAGATCCCAGTCATTGGGAAATGGAACAAGAACTGTATTAAAGGGGAATTTATTTATAGAAGGCTACATACAGCATAATATTGAGTATAGGGTATCTAATACGCAAAATAAGTCAGCCATTCATCCCAATCGATTGTGTCAAAATATAGTATTAGAATTAATTATCCAAATGTTACAAGTACAAAAAATTAAAGTACTGTTTGACTGGCAAGGTAATGGAGGGTTATAGAAATTTATCCCTTAATTCAAATAAAATGAATATAAAACTAATATATACGTCCATGTATAGATTTAAATGCTACATATTCTAGCGATAGGAGAGCTCTCTAATACTAAAAAAATGAAATGAGGGAATTTTTTGAGCGATCAATTAGAAAGCCAATTTCAACCTTGTCCTGTAACATCAACTGAACAAATTCCATTAACGAATGAGATTACACCAGTAGTCACTACTCCAGTTACAACGCCAACTATCAAAGTTCCAGTTGTATTGGCAGAACCAACACTGCAAATCGTTGTTGAGTCGGATATTACACTTAGCCCTGCTGCTACAGAAATCAAACGAGTGAAAAAGAATGTCTTCCTAAATCAAGTGAAACTTGTACCAGTTAGCTTTGCACGTATTGGTGGCACTGATTTCTTTAGAGTAACACGAGCTAAATTATTTGTAGCAGGACATATTCGGAAAAATATTGAATATGCTTCATCAGCATGTAATGGGGCACTTCGAGATAGAATTGCTGACGTTCCGTTTTCTGGTTTTACAGATCTTATTTTCCCACAAACACCTGGAGGCGCAACACCAATCTTAGGCATTTCCGAGTTTGCTGAAGCGAACTTCCTTAACGAAAGAACACAAATGGATGCTCGATTAGATAAGGCTTTCTTCCAAAATCTTGTTAAATACAATGAACAACCATTTGGTGAATTAGTAGCTGCCAACTTCTTTGAACTTGATTTTTCACCGATTATGGCGGCTCCTGAAGGGACATTCAGCACATTACGTGAAAAAATTGTCTTAGAACTTACTGTAAAAGTATTGCAAGTGCAACAAATCCGCCTTGGTGCTGGCAGTAGCGTAATAACGCCTGTTCTTTTAGGACTTACACCTCCTCCTAGTCCTTGATAAATGCTAGTTTAGAGGACAGTAGAATATTATAATATATTAACAAAGCTGGTAGTACAGATGGATATTTTGTTTGTACTACTAATTTTCTTATAGGAGCTGTCAATCTTTAAAAGCATCTATCAATATTATGAAAAATCAAAATACAAGTGAATGATTAGCTTCATTAAAAGGAAAAAGGGTTGCCATATAAAATGAGCAACCCTTTTTTCACTATTTATTTCACTGTTTCTAAAACGCGTACAAATTGTCCTTTTGAGTGAGGGTAGCCTGCTTGTGTAATTTTTACTTTTACAAGTTGTCCAATTAGACTTTCTGGACCCTCAAAAACTACTTTTAAGTAATTGTCTGTATAGCCTGTTAGAAGGCCTTCTTCTTCACTGTCATCATGCACAAATTCTTCAGGGATAACTTCTAGCACTTGATCTTCAAAACGAGAAGCATACTCTTTTGCTAGCTGATCGTTTAAAGAGATGAGTCGATGCACACGCTCATTTTTAATGTCTTCATCAATTTGATCTTCCATACGTGCAGCAGGGGTTCCTGTACGAGGAGAGAATGGGAAAACGTGTAGCTCAGAAAATTTATGATCGCGAATAAAGTTATATGTGTCCATAAACTCTTCCTCTGTCTCACCTGGAAAACCAACGATTACATCAGAAGTAACAGCTAAATCAGGTAAAGCCTCATGTAATTTTGTTAAACGTTCACCGAAGAACTCCATTGTATATTTACGACGCATACGTTTTAATACCGTATCAGAACCAGATTGAATAGGGATGTGTAAATGATTCACGACAATCTTTGATTCACGTAGTACTTCAATTACTTCATCTGTTAATTGACTAGCCTCAATAGATGAAATACGAAGACGCTTTAAGCCTGTTACATTGGCCTCTAAATCACGTAGTAATTGAGCAAGATTATAATCTTTTAAATCCTGACCATAGCCACCTGTATGAATACCAGTTAAGACAATTTCAAGATAACCAGCATCTACTAATTGCTGTGCTTGATGTAATACTTCTTGTGGGTCACGAGAACGCATTAAACCACGTGCCCATGGAATAATACAAAATGTACAGAAATTGTTACAGCCTTCTTGGATTTTTAACGAAGCACGTGTACGGTCTGTAAATGCTGGTACATCTAATTCTTCGTATACTCGGTTTTTCATAATATTACGTACAGCATTAATCGGTTGTCGTTCCGCACGATATTGTTCAATATAACCAAGTAATTTCGTACGATCTTGTGTTCCAACAACAATATCAACACCAGGGATTGCCATAATTTCTGCAGGGGATGTTTGTGCATAGCATCCTGTTACACAAATAACTGCATCCGGATTTTGGCGAATTGCTCGACGAATAACCTGACGTGATTTTTTATCTCCAGTATTCGTAACTGTGCATGTATTAATGACGTAAACGTCTGCTTGTTGATCAAATTCTGTTCGATCATAGCCTTCTTCTTTAAACAGCTGCCATATTGCTTCTGTTTCGTAATGATTTACTTTACAACCTAGAGTATGAAAACTCACGATTTTTGATCGCTCGTTACTCATGATATATATCATCCTTTCAATTCACATTACCTTGTGTTTCCAAACATTTAATAAGTTTTTCGTTGTACATATTTTAGATACGTGATTTATGATAACATAATCCTTATAAAATCAGTACATATAAGATTTTTTTGTGAAATAATTAAGTTATCAATTTCTATATAATCTTTTGAGGACTTCAGATAAACATGACTCGTTCTGTAATGTTTATATTTGGGTGTTCATTATATAGAAAGAAATTAGACGCCATCGCGAAAAAATGATATGATTCGAAGAGGTACGTACATCTTGTTTAATGAAGGAGCGTTCAACAATGGAAAAAAATTTTGCACGTATGATTGATCATACATTATTAAAGGCTGAGGCAACAAAAGAACAAATTGAAAAATTATGTGCTGAAGCTAAACAATTTAACTTTGCTTCTGTTTGTGTAAATCCAACTTGGGTAAAGCGAAGCAGTGAATTATTACAGGGTACAGACGTGTTAGTTTGTACGGTTATCGGCTTCCCACTTGGTGCCAATACACCAGCAGTCAAAGCATTTGAAGCAAAAGACGCCATTGCTAACGGTGCAAAAGAAGTAGATATGGTTATTAATATCGGTGCGTTAAAAGATAAAAACTATGACCTTGTACAAGCAGATATCGCAGCAGTGGTAGAAGCAGCTAAAGATAGCGCACTTGTAAAAGTCATTATTGAATCATGCTTACTAACAGACGAAGAAAAAGTGAAGGCATGTGAGTTAGCTGTAGCAGCAGGTGCTGACTATGTGAAAACATCTACAGGTTTTTCTACTGGTGGAGCAACAGCAGAGGATATCGCGCTTATGCGTAAAACTGTAGGTCCAGAACTTGGTGTAAAAGCATCAGGTGGTGTTCGTAGCTTAGAGGACATGAAAAAAATGGTAGAAGCAGGTGCGACTCGTATTGGGGCTAGCTCTGGTGTAGCTATTATGAATGGTTTAATTGCAGACTCCAACTATTAATATTATCTTTTTATAGAGCCATAAGCTCATGTGTACATTGACATGAGCTTATGGCTTCTTTGTGTTTAATCAGCATAATAATTTTCTATACACATATACTCCACTGATGAATGTAAATACAGAAAGGAGGATGTCATGTTTACACAGTATAAGTCTTGGAGGCCCTATATTAGCCCCTTTGATCCTTGTAAGCCTATAGAAGTTAAGTATTATGCAACACCCCCACAACTATATATGGGTTTTCAACCACCTGGACTTCCACAATTTCCAACCGCAAGAGAAGCGCTAATGGCAGGAACACTATGGCCACAGTTGTTTAGCCCATACCCATTTCCCCTAAAAGGAGGGAGGAAGCATGACTAAAAAGATGCCGCCCGAATTTTATAAGCAATTAGAAGAAATACAAGCAATTGATTTCGTCATTGTTGAATTAAACCTCTATTTAGACACTCATCCACACGATTATGACGCCATTCAGCAATTTAATGAAAATACAGAGAAAAGTATGAAACTTAAAATTGATTTTGAGCAAAAATATGGACCACTCATGAATTTTGGGAGAAGCTATTCGAATTATCCTTTTAACTGGATTGATACACCATGGCCATGGCAAGTCTAAACAAAAGACTAGGAGGAAAAATCTTTGTGGTATTATGAAAAGAAACTCCAGTATCCGGTAAAAGTTAGTACATGTAACCCAATGCTTGCAAAGTTTTTAATTGAACAATATGGAGGAGCGGATGGGGAACTGGCAGCAGCTCTACGCTACATGAATCAGCGCTATACGATTCCTGACAAAGTAGTAGGGTTATTGACCGATATAGCAACAGAGGAATTTTCACATTTAGAAATGATTGCCACGATGATTTATAAGCTAACAAAAGATGCAACACCAGAAATGCTGAAAGAAGCTGGATTGGGTGATCATTATGTAAATCACGATCGGGCTCTATTTTATCAAAACGCCTCGGGGGTACCATTCACAGCAACCTATATTCAAGCAAAGGGTGACCCTATCGCGGATTTGTATGAGGATATAGCAGCCGAAGAAAAGGCACGTGCCACATACCAATGGATTATTGACTTATCAGATGATACGGATTTAAATGATAGCTTGAAGTTTTTACGTGAACGGGAAATTGTTCATTCCCAGCGCTTTAGAGAGGCTGTTGAAATTTTAAAAGATGATAGAGATCAAAAGAAAGTTTTCTAAGACAAAAATGGCAGGCTGTATCAAGGTGAACTTGACACAGCCTTTTTGCGGTTACTGAATATTTGAGAATAAGCTAAGATCTTTTCGATGACCAATCATTACTAATAAATCTTCCTTTTCAATAATTTGCTCAGGAGAAGGGGAGATAATAATTTCACCTTCGCGCACAATCGCAATTACACTGACGTTATATTTTGCGCGCAAGTCTAAATCCCGAAGGTTTTGTCCGGCCATTTTGGAAGGAATCATAATTTCTTCAATGCTGTATTCCTTTGATAATTCGATATAATTCAACATATTTGGGGATAGGAGTTGATTGGCTACACGTTCACCCATATCTCTTTCTGGGTAAATAATCCAATCAGCTCCTACTTTATCTAACACTTGCCCATGTCTTTTACCAAGTGCCTTTGCGATCACTTTTTTGATCCCTAGCTCTTTTAATAAAGAGACGGTTAAAATACTAGATTGCATATCATTACCGATCGCTACGATAACACAATCGAAGTTACCAATACCAATCGATTTTAAGGCTTTTTCTTCTGTTGTATCTGCAACCACAGCGTGAGTCACATAGGGTTCGGCATCCTCTACTCTTTCTTCATTTATGTCAATTCCTAATATTTCCTGTCCAGCTTCATGCAATCTGCGAGCGACGCTTGTTCCGAATCTACCTAAGCCAATCACAGCGTATTGTTTAATGGTCATAGCGTTCTGTCTTCCTCTCATTTGGTTATCCAATCATAATATTTCCTTTTGGGTGGCGGAAACTCTCTTTTTTTCTTCGTTTTGCAATGGCAAAAGCAATGGTTAATGGTCCTACTCTTCCTGCGAACATTGTAATAATCAGAAGAAGACGACCAGCAGGTGTTAGCTCTGGAGTTAGGCCCATCGAAAGACCAACAGTACCAAACGCAGAGGTAGCCTCAAATAAGTACATCATAAAGCTATGATGCTGTTCCGTGATACTGAGAATAATCGTCACGACTACAACAATTAATCCTCCACACATTGTAACCGTCAAAGCCTTTAAGATAGTTTCAGTAACAATTCTACGTTTAAAGAGAACGACATCTTCTTTTCCTCGAATTTGTGACCACATAGTAGCTACTAAAACAGCAAAGGTTGTGATTTTAATACCTCCAGCAGTCGACCCAGAGCCTGCCCCAATAAACATGAAAAGAATCATTAAAAATAATGTAGAATGCGTTAAGTCCCCAATAGCCAGTGTATTGGAGCCAGCAGTTCGTGGTGTAACCGCTTGGTAAAGGGAACCTAATACTTTACCCCATTCGGATAATGGTCCAAGAGTTTTTTGGTTGCCATACTCAAACAAAAATATCAAAATGGTTCCGCTAACAGTGAGCAAAAGTGTCGTTACTAAGACTATTTTTGAATGGACAGAAAGCCTTTTAGTTACACGATATTCATACAATTCATTCATCACAATAAAGCCTAATCCACCGATTGTAATAAGAGCACAGATGGTGAAAACAACAAAGGGGTCATCAACATAGGCAGTCATTCCGTTAAAGCCACCCATTAAATCGAAGCCCGCGTTGTTGAAGTTGGATATGGCATGAAAAAATCCAAAATAAAGGGCCTTTCCAATAGGCATATCAAAAGAAAAACGAATCGATAGAATTAGACCACCGATTATTTCAATACATGCTGTAAAGAGTAATATTCTTTTCACTAATCGAACAAGACCAGCAATGGAGATATTATTAAATGCTTCTTTAAGCAGCAGTCTTTCTTTTAATGAAATTTTCTTTCCAAGCAGTAAAAATAATAATGTGGCAAATGTCATAAATCCTAAACCGCCAATTTGGATTAAGAATAAAAGGACCACTTCGCCAAAAATAGAGAAGGTATCACCTGTATCAACTACAATTAAACCTGTGACACAAGTAGCTGATGTAGCAGTGAATAAAGCATCTAAAAAGGGCAAACCCTTCCCATCCTCAGTAGAAAATGGCATTGTTAAAAGAAACGTACCTATGGCAATGATAAGGGCAAAGCCCAATACAAGAACTTTGGGAGGATTTAATGCTCTTTTAAAATTGTTCATTTAATATTTCCTCAATTCTGAATAGTAAACAACTGTTTGTTAGATGGCATAATAAAAAGACCTACGATTAGAGCATGAAAAGGGTAGAAAGCATGCTAATAATGGTGGTCAATAACGACCTCCTTCGCTTTAGCCGACGAAGTTAGCTGACGGGTAGGATGGCGAAAGAGCTTTCTCATCCCTTCTGCTAAAGCAGAATTAACCCCAAAAGATTGGTTCCTCCGTTCTCAAATAGTTGAGATTTGGCCGATATGAAATTGAATGTGATTATTCTACGCCTTTATTCTATTTTTTGTAAACCCCTTAATTGTTAAGAAAATGTAATTATTTTTATTGTGGGCGAATTGTGTGTGAATAATTCGAGCAAAAATAAAACCAAAAATTCACTTGATAATTTCGCATACTTTCTATTGACCATTATTAGACAATACGATATAATTTTTTAGTACACAACAGAAGGTGATTTGCCTAATTGTGTATTGACGTGTGTTCGGAGGGAGGGAAAGAGAGATGTCAAAAACTGTCGTTCGCAAAAACGAATCGCTTGAAGATGCTCTTCGCCGCTTCAAACGTACTGTATCAAAAAGTGGTACAATTCAAGAAGTTAGAAAGCGCGAGTTCTACGAAAAACCTAGCGTAAAACGTAAAAAGAAATCAGAAGCTGCACGTAAACGTAAGTGGTAATTTAATTTCCCATTAAAAATCCCTACGTTCATAACACGCAATTGTATGATTCACTGAGCAGACAAAGTTATACCTGAAATTAATCACATTTTTGATTAATTTCAGGTATTTTACATTGCTCAACTTTACGTACATATGAAAAAGCCGAATGAAATCACTTTGATTCATTCGGCTTTTTTGCACATACTAAGTGTTAGTAATTGGCATTAGATCGAATGATAAATAATTAATAAATTTTTTAAGATTTGTGAAACTTTTCGCATGATTGACCGTATATACAGAGGAGAGGCATGTTAGAAGGGAGGGGAAAAGATGCGAAAACGGAGAATCCTCAGCTATTTACTAGTGATATGGATGACTTTTTTGTTAGCGTTTCCATTAACTTCGGCTTTTGCCAGTAATAAGGTTTATCATGTTCCGATTCGTAATGAAGTAGAGCGAGGACTTCATGCATTTTTAGAACGAGCTTTTAAAGAGGCTGAAGAAAACAATGCAGAGGCAATTATCTTAGAAATACATACGCCTGGCGGTTTTGTGAATGCAGCAAGCGATATCGCCATGCTTATGGATGCAACGCAAATAAAAACGATTGCTTATATTAATAAGGATGCGCACTCAGCAGGAGCGTTTTTAGCCTTACATGCGGATAAGATCTACATGGTTCCAAATGGAACAATTGGTGCAGCAGCAGTTATCGATTCAGCAGGTAATGCAGCCGACCTAAAGGCCAATAGCGCTTGGCTTGCTCAAATGAAAGCAGCAGCAGAAACGTCAGGGCGCGACCCTAAATATGCATTAGCAATGGCAGATACCAACTATGAACTACCAGAATACCGTGCTGGCGGAAAGAATTTGTTAACCCTATCAGCCTCAGAGGCAGCAAAGGTTAAATATTCTGAAGGGACGGTTAAAGATTTTCAGGAGCTTTTAGAAGTAACCAACTTGAATGGTAGTGATGTTGTTCCCATTGAACCAACCTTTTCTGAAAAGTTAGCTCGTTTTATTACAAATCCCATCATTGTACCTATTCTATTGTCTATCGCTAGCTTAGGACTTGTGATGGAGCTTTATTCGCCAGGATTTGGTGTTCCAGGTATAATGGGCTTATCAGCACTTGGTTTATTTTTCTTTGGACATATGGTGGCCGGCTTTGCGGGATATGAAACATTATTGTTATTTATTGTTGGCTTAGCCCTTTTAATTGCAGAGTTTTTTGTCCCCGGTGGAATTATTGGTATTTTAGGTGGTGTCTTAATAGTACTAAGTCTGATACTGGCAGGTGCAAATATGATGCAAATGATAGTAGCAATTCTCATTGCGCTTGTGATAGCGATGATAGGAATGGTGATTCTGATGAAATTTTTCGGAAAAAAACTGCATGTCTTAAACAGGCTTGTGTTAATGGATGCAACCACGACAGAAGAAGGGTATGTATCCAATGTGAATCGCACAGAACTGTTAGGAAAAATTGGGAAAACGCTTACGCCACTTCGTCCATCTGGAACAATGGTACTTGGTAGTGAACGCATTGATATTGTATCAGAAGGTGGCTATATCGATGTTAATCAACATGTAGAAATTATTAAAGTTGAAGGCTCACGCATTGTTGTGAGACAAACAGATAAAGAGATGGAGGAATAGAAAATGGGTTTTGATTTAGCTTTGATTGGTCCTATTGCTGGACTAGTTATTTTATTCATTGTGCTTGCGGTATTCTTTACCTTTGTACCCGTAGCATTGTGGATTTCTGCATTAGCAGCAGGTGTACGTGTGAGTATTTTCACATTAATTGGGATGCGCTTACGTCGTGTTATCCCGTCTCGAATTGTTAATCCGTTGATTAAAGCACATAAAGCTGGTTTACCTGTAACGATTAATCAGTTAGAGAGTCACTATTTAGCAGGTGGTAATGTTGACCGTGTAGTGAATGCCTTAATTGCGGCTCACCGTGCCAATATAGAGCTGTCATTTGAACGTTGTGCAGCAATTGATTTAGCTGGGCGTGATGTATTAGAAGCTGTTCAAATGTCTGTTAATCCAAAAGTTATTGAAACACCGTTCATTTCAGGTGTAGCAATGAACGGGATTGAAGTAAAAGCAAAGGCTCGTATTACCGTGCGTGCCAACATCGAGCGTTTAGTCGGTGGTGCTGGTGAAGAAACAGTTATTGCTCGTGTTGGTGAGGGGATTGTTTCAACTATCGGTTCAGCGACACATCATACAGAAGTTTTAGAAAATCCAGATATGATTTCGCAAACAGTATTATCTAAAGGGTTAGATTCAGGAACAGCCTTTGAAATCTTGTCCATTGATATTGCCGATGTAGATATCGGTAAAAATATCGGTGCAGAATTACAGATTGAACAAGCACAAGCAGATAAAAACATTGCACAAGCAAAAGCCGAGGAACGTCGTGCAATGGCTGTAGCAAACGAGCAAGAAATGATTGCACGTGTTCAAGAGATGAAGGCAAAAGTAGTAGAAGCAGAAGCGGAAGTACCACAAGCGATGGCTGAAGCCTTACGTTCTGGTAATCTTGGCATTATGGATTATATGAACTATCGCAATATCCAAGCAGATACAGCGATGCGCGACTCTATCTCAAAAGTAAGCAATGATAAACCTGAAAAAAATGAACCCAATGCTTAATAATAACGGAAAGGAGCGAAACTAACATATGGAACAGTTAATAATCTTCGCCATAATTGCCATAGTCAGCTCTATTTTCGGAAAATCAAAAAATAAAAAGCCTCAGAAGCAGATGCCTCCTTTTAATAAAGACACCGTGGTGGAGCCTCCAGTTACGGAGAAAGCACCACATCGTACTGGGAAAGCACAGAGTTTTGAAGATTTTGCACGAGAATTTATAGGAGATTGGATTCCAGAAAATGAGAAAGTCGAGGAGCCTAAAAAATTTGTTGAAGAACAAGTGAAAAGGGAAATACCAAGCTATGTTGCTCCAGCTGTCATTCCAGCAGATATCCCTAGCCGTTCTTCTAATCGAGAAGGTCGAGGACGATTAGCTGCTGGAAAAAAAGAAGTGCAATCAGTTGGCACAAATTCGACTTTACAACTACCTCAATCTAAAAATGATCTTATGCAAGCAATCGTGATGGCTGAAATATTAGGGCCACCGAAATCAAAAAGAAAATAACTAGCATGTCCTCCTTTTTCGATGCATATATTGCCGAAGAAGGAGGCATTTTTTATGAAAAAATTATTTCAATTAACGCCACTACTTGAGTTGTTAGAATACGAATCATTAAAAATTATTGGACCCTACCGTTTTATTCATGCAGATGCGACGACCTGTTCGTTTGTCTATGCAGATTATCATATTACTGTCAATGCGGATTCAGTGACAATCAATGCGCTCAAAGAAGAAATGCTACATCTCACTGTTGACAATCTACAGGAGCTTCATATGAAAATGACAAAGAATATGGGTGTGAGCAAAAATGTGGAATAATCGGCCAATTATTATACGTATAAAGCGCCATGAAAATGTTCATCCTTTTATTCAAGCATTGCACGCTCAACATGTCCCATTAAAGCGTGTTGTCTTTCGTGAGCAGGAAGTTTCCTTTGAAACGACGATGCATTATCTACCAAAAATTCGCCGTGTACGAAGACGTTTTCGCTTAAAAATGGCTGTATTTTATGCAGATGAGCTTCAAGTTTTTCGAGCGCAAATTTGGACTTTATTGGGCTTAGCCTTTATGATTGCTATTCCAATTCTTTGTGCACAAGTCATATGGCGAGTGGACATAGAAGCCGCAACACCAGAACTAGAGCAGCGTTTAGGTAAGACCTTTCATGAAACCTTTCAATTAGAAACCCCTTTATCTCAAAAAAAGTTACCTTCCAATACGGTTATACGACAAAAGCTGTTAGAGCAACACCGAGAGCTATCATGGGTTCATATTGATAAACATGGCGGACGAGTAATTTTGAGACCACAGGAATCACCTAAACAAACAGAGCAAACAACTGATAAATTAGCCTCCCATATAGTAGCAACGAAAAGTGGTGTCATTACACACTTTAATATACAGCATGGCGAGCGAAAAATTTCAGTAAATGATACAGCCTACGAGGGTGACGTCCTCGTAAGTGGTGTATTAGAAAGTGGCACAGATCAAGTTTTTGTAGGGGCGAAGGGAGAGGTTTATGCAGACTATTGGCTTGAATGTTCATTTAAAATTCCAACAAAAATTACCGTGGAAACCTTGCAGCAAAAGCAATGGCGAGTGTTGATAAAGGGTATACATCAGGAAAAGGTGGATTATGTACAAAGAAAAGATTTACCGAATTGGCTATCCCCCTATGTTTCAATTGTAGAGGAGCAACAGACGAAAACGATGCAAGTAGAGTTAGATGAATCGAAAATTGAGTCATTGCTGATTCCTTTATTGCATGAAAAAGTATTACGTTCGTTACCTGCAAAAACAATCATCAAGAAAGAAAACCTTTTACAGGCAAAGTGGGGGAATGGTACAGTTGAAGGGAAAGTTCTATTTTTAGTCAATGAAAACATTGCAAGTCCAATACAAGGCCTACAAGGAGAATGATTATGTCAGAACAGTTAACTGTATTACAGGTGGATAATCCAAATGAAGCGGTTATGCTACTAGGTATTTCCGATGCAAATATGAAATTAGTTGAAGAAGCACTTAATGTTCATATCATTACGCGTGGTGAACAAATTCAACTTGCGGGTGAAGAAAATGCTAAGGAACAGGCAACATTTCTTCTGCATGCTTTATTGAAGGTCATTCGCAAAGGAATTAATATTGATCAACGTGATGTCACAACAGCTATTGAAATGACACAAAAAGGAACAATCGAGTATTTTGCAGAACTATATGATGAAGAAATAGCACGCACGACGAAAGGTAAGTCAATTCGTGCAAAAACAATTGGTCAACGAGAATACATACAAGCAATCCGTCATAAAGACGTTGTTTTCGGTATTGGTCCAGCCGGTACTGGGAAAACGTATTTAGCGGTAGTCATGGCAACACAGGCACTTAAGAACGGTCATGTTAAGAGAATTATTTTAACTCGCCCTGCTGTTGAAGCTGGAGAGTCTCTAGGCTTTCTTCCAGGAGATTTAAAGGAAAAGGTTGATCCATATCTTCGACCTCTCTACGACGCTTTAAACGACATCTACGGCTCAGAACAAACACAGCGGCTAATTGAACGAGGAACGATTGAAATCGCCCCTTTAGCCTATATGCGTGGCCGTACATTAGATGATGCCTTTGTTATTTTAGATGAAGCACAAAATACAACACATCAACAAATGAAAATGTTCCTAACTCGTCTAGGCTTCGGCTCTAAAATGGTCATCACAGGTGATAAAACGCAAATCGACTTACCCAAAAATACAGAATCTGGCTTGATTGTAGCAGAACGTACATTAAAATATGTTAAATCTATTCATTTCCAAGTACTAGAACAAGGCGATGTCGTACGTCACCCAATCGTAGCCAAAATCATTCAAGCCTACGAAGAACAGCAACTTTAGAATTGCGTAGCAATTCTAAAGTCTGCCCCGAAAGCGAAGCGACAGGGGCAACGAGGTTTAAAGTCTGCCCCGAAAGCGAAGCGACAGGGGCAACGAGGTTTAAAGTCTGCCCCGAAAGCGAAGCGACAGGGGCAACAGGTTCTAAAGTCTGCCCCGAAAGCGAAGCGACAGGGGCAACAGGTTTTAAAGTCTGCCCCGAAAGCGAAGCGATAGGGGTAACGAGGTTTAAAACATCCATATAGTTAAAACCTAAACCACGAATTTAATCAAAATATGGAAAAAAATGTGACAGCTATGCGAAGATGCATAGCTGTTTTTTGCTTTCTTATACATTTTTCGAGAAAAATGTATGTTGAATTGGTATGATAGTAGGTAGATAGAGGAGGTGCCAGATGGAGAAACAACTTCGAAAATTTACAGAGCTTATCGGTTTTCGCTACTTTCTTATCATCATTCTCATTTTAACAGGTGGCCTACAATTTGGGTTCATGTATGGCAATGTTAAAGGAGTTACATATGATTTCAAACCATTACAGCTTGCGCCTGAAACCGTACGATCTACTAAAACGATTGAAGACACTTATAAAACACAGCTAGAGCGAGAAAAAGCTGCCAATGCAGTGGATTCAGTCTATCAATTTTCGGAGGATGTCGCCAAGCAAAGAGCAGCGATTGTAACATCATTATTTGATTATGTTTTGGAAGTGAAAAAAGATGTTGCAAATAGTAAGGAACCTATTCCTATTGCAGACCAGGTTACACAGCTTCGAAAAAAATTTGAATCCATTGACGAAGACCAGATGCCGTTAATTTTTACAGATTCTCAGCTGGAAGGTCTATTAGTACAAAGTGAAGATGATTTAACTAGAACAAGTACGCAATTATCTAAATTTGTAGAGGAATATTTACAAAAATCCATCCGACCAGAGAACGTCTTTGTTGCACAAAATGATTTTGAAACAAAGATTCGTGGACAACGAGGATATCCTGATAAAATATTCAATACAGTCGTGTTAATAGGACGTACAAGCATTATTGAAAATGAAACAATTAACGAAGAACAAACAAAGATTCGAAAACAGCAGGCCAAAGAAAGTGTAGAGCCGACACGAATTTTACAAGGTCAGATTATTGTTCAAGAAGGCCAAATTATTGACAATGAGGCTTTTAGACAATTAGAGCTATTAGGGATGGTTAGTAATAAAGCCTCCTTTAAGCCGATAGCAGGGCTTATTATTTTAACGCTACTGCAAATGATGTTTATGTATATTTTATTTGAGCGTTGGGAGACGAACGAACGAAAAAAACGTAATGCACTGTTAGTGACAGTGATTGTTTATAGCTTGTCTATTTTGCTAATGAAATTTATTAGCTTAGTTTCTAGTGGCTTTGATGTGACGATTGCCTTTTTATTCCCGACAGCACTAGCAACGATGCTTGTACGATTGCTAGCAGATGAGCGAGCAGCCGTATTAATTACAGTTATGACGGCTGCTTCAGCAGGGGTAATTTTTCAAGAAGGCTATTCTTCAGTTATGCAAATGGAAATTACGCTGTATATCATATTCGGAGGGTTTGCAAGCCTATTCTTTTTGCGTAGTGTGGAAAAACGCTCACATATTTTACATGCGGTTGGTGTGATTTCCCTTGTAAATATGGCATTTATTGCGTTTTATTTGTTAATGACACAATCATCCTATGGCTTACCAGAATTAGCATTTTACTTAATAGCGGCGATGTTATCAGCCTTGCTTTCAGGGGCATTAACGATGGGACTTTTACCATTCTTTGAATCGGCGTTTAGCTTGCTTTCGTCTTTACGCTTAATTGAGCTATCCAATCCCAACCATCCATTATTAAAAAAATTATTAATGGAAACTCCAGGGACATATCATCATAGTGTGATGGTAGCGAACTTAGCGGAAGCTGCGTGTGAAGAGATTGGTGCCGACGGTTTATTAGCACGTGTAGGTTGTTATTATCATGATATTGGTAAAACCAAACGACCTTCCTTTTTCATCGAAAATCAGATGTCGGGCATCAATCCGCATGATTCGTTACCACCTGAAACAAGTGCAGAGATTATTATCGCCCATACGACAGATGGTGCCAATATGTTAAAACGTTATAAAATGCCTCAAGAGATTATTGATATCGCTTTACAGCATCATGGCACAAGTTTGTTAAAATTCTTCTTGTTTAAAGCAAAGGAAGAAGGAAAAAATATTGATGAGGCAAAGTTCCGATACCCAGGGCCCAAACCCCAAACAAAAGAAGCAGCTGTTATAAGTGTTGCGGATAGTGTCGAGGCAGCAGTACGTTCTATGAAAGAGCCAAATGCAGAGAAAATTCAGAAGCTAGTACGAGCGATTATCGATGATCGCGTCCAAGATAATCAGTTTGATGAATGCGATATTTCAATAAAAGAGTTAAAATGTATAGAGAGAGTACTTTGTGAAACGTTGAATGGGATATTCCATTCACGTATTGAATATCCAAAGGCAGATAAGTAGGAGGATCTATGATTTTAACAATTGATTTTACGGATGAAACAAATGAAGTGGGAGCACAGCATATCGAACTTGTTGAAAAGATATTACAGCATGCTGCAAGTGTAGAAAATATTGAGCCAGAAACAGAGGTTTCGGTGACGTTTGTAACGAACAAGGCAATTCAAGATATTAATCGTGAATATCGTGGCAAAGATCAGCCAACAGATGTCATTTCCTTTGCACTAGAGGAGCTAGGTGAAGGGGAAATGGAAGTTACGTTTGAAGGTATGCCACGTGTATTAGGTGATATCATTATTTCGACTGATCGTGCAAAAGAGCAAGCAGAGGAATATAATCATTCCTTTGAGCGAGAATTAGGCTTTTTAGCTGTACATGGTTTTTTACATTTACTTGGTTATGACCATATGGAGCCAGAAGAAGAGAAAGTGATGTTTGCAAAGCAAGATGAGATTCTCCAAACTTATGGCTTAGGTCGAGATTAGATGAATTTTCGAAAATACTTGCGATCTTTTGGCTATGCTTTTGAAGGCATCATAACTGCAAGTAAAGAACAAAATTTGAAATCACATATAGTAAGTGCAATCATTGTTATACTGGCTAGTTATTTGACAGGTTTATCTCGTATGGAGTGGTATATTGTGCTACTATTAATAGCACTAATGTTTGCGCTGGAAATGATGAATACAGCTATCGAACGGGTAGTCGATTTAGCTTCCCCAGAGATACATCCTCTTGCTAAGCAAGCAAAAGATATTGCAGCAGGTGCAGTGCTTGTATTTGCGCTATTCAGTGCTATAATCGGATTACTCATCTTTCTGCCAAAATGGTTTTAATGGAAATGAGTGTCTTCTAATTGAAAATAAACCATAAATGTGAGGGAGAATTAGTATAGATGACAATGGATATGCATGCATTATTAGAAGAATCAAAAAAGGCACGTGAAAAAGCCTATGTTCCTTATTCAAAATTTAAAGTAGGGGCAGCTCTACTAACAAAAGATGGAGAGGTTATTCACGGTTGTAATATTGAAAATGCAGGCTATAGTATGACAAATTGTGCTGAACGTACAGCGTTTTTTAAGGCAGTATCGGAGGGGATTTACGAATTCGAGGCCATTGCCATTGTAGCTGATACGGACGGACCATGCGCCCCATGTGGAGCATGTCGCCAGGTCATGATGGAGTTTTGTGCTCCAACTATGCCTGTTTATTTAACGAACTTAAAAGGTGATGTGACGGTAACGTCAGTGGGCGAATTACTACCGTTTGCATTTACGACGGAGGATTTAGAGAATGCAGGAAACTAAAAATGGCTATAAATCAGGCTTTATCTCCATCATTGGTCGTCCAAACGTTGGCAAATCGACATTTTTAAATCGTGTCATTGGCCAAAAAATTGCGATCATGAGTGATAAGCCACAAACAACACGAAATAAAGTACAAGGCGTACTAACAACAGATGATAGCCAAATGATTTTTATTGATACACCAGGTATTCACAAGCCAAAACATAAACTAGGCGATTTCATGCTGAAGGTTTCTAAAAACACATTGCGTGAAGTAGACGTTATTATGTTTATGGTTAATGCTGAGCAAAAACTCGGTAAAGGTGATGAATTTATTCTAGAAATGCTAGCAGGAAACCCAACACCTGTCTTTTTGGTCATCAATAAAATTGATGCCATTCATCCAGATGAACTAATGGGAATTATTGAGAGCTATAAAGAGCGCTATGACTTTGCGGAGATTGTACCGATTTCTGCGCTACAAGGCAATAATGTTGAAAATTTATTAGTGACATTGGCGAAGTATTTACCAGAAGGACCTCAGTATTACCCAGCCGATCAAGTGACAGATCATCCTGAACGATTTATCATATCTGAACTTATTCGTGAAAAAGTCCTACATTTAACGCGTGAAGAAATTCCCCATTCTATCGCGGTGGTAATTGATAAAATTCGTCGTGATGAAGAAAATGAGGATAAAATTCATGTAGCGGCTACAATTATTGTGGAGCGTGATTCTCAAAAAGGGATAGTTATTGGAAAACGTGGAGCCTTGCTAAAAGAAGTAGGGACACGTGCGCGAAAGGATATCGAAATGCTTCTAGGGTCTAAAGTTTATTTAGAGCTATGGGTAAAGGTGCAAAAAGATTGGCGTAATAAAGCTACACATTTACGTGATTTTGGATTCCGTGACGATGAATATTAAGTTTTTTCTGGCTTAGCTAATGAATTGTAACGTTCGCGAACATGGCCCGTTGAATCAGGAATAGACGCCAAATTTTGACGTGACGGTTTTAGGTTAACTTCTTCTTGTAGGCACAAAAGGATCTAGAAGTATTTGATCATTTTTATTTTTGAGCTGTCCAAAATTATTTTGGGCAGCTCTCTTTGCATGGATAGTTCTTTTAAGAAAGGAGGGGGATTATGCTTCATAAATGGGAGGGGATTGTATTAAAGGTTCGCGCTTATGGGGAATCTAATAAGATTGTTATTTTGCTAACTCGGGAAGCTGGTAAAGTGGCTACGATGGCTAGAGGGGCAAAAAAACCTTCTAGTAGATTGGCTTCCATCACGCAACCCTTTACCTACGGGATGTTTATGGTACAACATCATACAGGCATGGGAACTTTGCAACAGGGAGAACATTTAAATTCAATGCGACATATTCGTGAGGATATTATGGCTACTGCTTATGCTAGCTATATTATGGAATTAGTGGAGCGAGTTGTGGAAGAAGGAAAGCCAGAGCCATTTGCGTTCGATGTTTTACTACATGCACTACAAGCAATTGAGGATGGCTATGATCCTGAAGCTATTACGCTATTTGTTGAATGGAAAATGTTGCCCTATACAGGTGTACAACCTATTTTACATGCCTGTGCTGCGTGTGGCGCAGTAGATGGGGAATTCGCTTTTTCCTTTGCTCAAGGAGGATTCTTATGCCATCGCTGTTATCAGCATGACCCCTATATCATTCGCTTAACGCCAACACAGCTGAAACTTATCAGGATGTTCTACACTGTTCCTATCGACCAAATTGGAAAAATAGAACTAAAAAAAGAAACAAAATATTTCATTAAAAAAATTATAACAACCATCTATGAAGAACAAACCGGTATTCGGTTTAAGACGAGAAAATTTATAGAGCAACTAGAACGTACCCCTGAACTGCAAATACGCTCGAAAGACAAAATGCCAGATGAATCATAATGTTCATCTGGCATTTCACGTTATTTAAAATTCATCCTCATCCTCTGTCACTAAAAAGGCCCAGTGTCCAGCAATTTTTTTACTTTCAATATAAAGGTATGCTGTTTCATTGTTTTTACCTGTTAAATGGAGAATCGCTAGACCTTCAGCTTTTGGCGTAATGTGTAGTTGCCCGTCAAGAATTGTCGCTTTTACAGGCACTGGTTCAAAACCAAAGCTTTCGAGTGCTACATGTGTTGGTTCGAAAGGTAATTCTTGCGCTGTCAGTATTAATTCATCTGTCAAATGATATAAATCAATGCTGCGAACAAAATCATAGGAATACACATCTGCGGCCATCTTTTGTTGTTGCGTCCCATCTGAAAATGTAACAATGTATTGTCCATTTTGCGAGATGGACAGTGTTTGATCTTGTTGATTAAAGTTATAGAAATTTGAAGCGAGTGGCTGTCCATTCGCGTTTTGAACCGTCACCTCTGTTGGTATGAATGGTAATTTGCTCTCAGACAAATCGAGTGGTAAATTTTCGATATAATCATCTTCTTTTACTTCTTCAAGTGTTACCTTCAGCTTACCATTTACATTTTTGACATGTACTAAATAAAAAATGTCAATAAAGTCCTCTGAATCATCAGTCAATCCAGTAATCACTAATTTACCCGTACCTTCTTTTATAGGGGTAATCGTGATAGACTCTGTCATATCTTCCTCTTCATTCCATGTGAAAATATCCTCTGCTGGCTCAAGACCACCATAAGAAGCAAAAATATAGTCCTGTTTAAATTGACTTGCATAGACGGTTGCATTGCCTAGCAACTTTTCAGCTCGTACAACAAAAGCAGCCAGCTGAGAGCGCTTTACATTGCTTTTTGGGCCGAAAGTGGTTGCAGATGTTCCTTTGGTAATCCCATTTGCAAACAATGCTTTAATATGAGGCTCAAATTCATTCCCCTTTTTAACGTCTGTAAATGGTAATTGTGTGTTACTCGTATTTGTTAATCCAAAGCCTTTCGCAATCATTTTAGACATTTGCTCGCGAGTTATATTTTGAGTAGGGTAGAAATAACCATTTGCACCATTAATAATGCCAGCATTTGCTAATGCTGCAATGGCTCCGTAGTTTTCATCGCCAGGTTTGATGTCTTTGAATTGGGGATTTTTTACGTGAACTGTATCTAACTTTAAAATACCTGCTAAAATCTTCGCAGCCTGTGTACGTGTAATAGGATTAGCGGGTTTAAATGTCCCATCCATATAGCCTGAAATAATGCCACGCTCTGCTAATTGAATAATAGCCTTACCTTCTTCATTGGTTGGGTTGATATCAGGAAAAAATGATGCTGCGTGTGCGGGTGGTGCGATAATAATCGCACTTGTTGCTAAAGCAGAAGCCATAGCTAGTTGAAATAAACGTTGAGACTGCAATTAAATTCCTCCAAAAAGTACAATAGAAAATTTTATAGTATATATATTTCTGGTCAGACCTTCCTGTGTATCAGTTCAAACTTCCGGACGAATGAATGTTAAAAGGTGATGTGTCTTTAGCCTGTCAATTATTCATTATTTAACAGCTAATACTAACTATAATAACTTATTTATACCAAAAAGATGGAACAACGCATAGAGGGAATTTCATCCATATCATGACTGTTCGGTAATCGATTATACCTTATGTAAAAGGGGGAACTAAAACTAATTAACTTGCATAGCACAGAACTCGCTTCATTTTATCTTTTAAATAAAAAGAAATACCTTTGATTTTATAGGAAGATGCAACTAGATTACCTTTCTTTTTAATGAATAAATTTCAATTTTTACAAAATAAAATTATTGCGTAAATTTAATTTTATTTGTTATTTTTCCGTCTTTAAATGAATAATATGAAGTCTTATTTATCTATATTTTTATTTATCTATATATTTATAAGTATTTTAATAGGTAAAAAGATTTGTATTTTTGTTTAGTTTTCATTATATAAGTGGTAGAAACTATTCATTCGAGACCCATATACTAGTTGAAAAGGCATTTTAACCTATGATATTGTAAATGGTATAGATAATGGTAATTATATTTTTTAAATATAATTAAGTCGTTTAATCTCCATCGAAACTGATGTACGCTAGATCACTTTAGACATGCCTATGAAATATAAAAGCCTCTATCAGCAAAACGTATTGTTATACGTTTATCAGAATAGCGCAGTCCTATGGAAGAAGGAGGGAGTCACATAGTGCTTAGTACATTGCGTATGTGGCAAAATATATGCTACGAAAAGTAACCTTAAGTATTCATGAAGTTGAAGCAAATGATATATTAGCAGAAGATATTTTTTCAGAGTATCGTTTATTGGCTAAAAAGGATTTAGTTTTAACGGAGCGAATTATTGCCTTACTTAAACTTCGTAAAGTAGATGAATTATCTGTCTATTTGCCATCTAATTCAGTTCGAGTTGTACATGATTTAAGTGCTCAACGAACAAGAGAATATGAAGATCTATTTGCCCCATTAATTGAAAAAAGAGATCCTGTGGATGATTATAAAGAGACAGTTAGTCAGCTTTTTATGACAACGTTGGAGAATGTCGTGCACGAATTACGCTATGGACAAATTCTTAAAAGCATACAGGATACGGCTTATGTAAGAGGTGTTTTTGAAAAGATTTTGGAAAAAAAACATCGCTATGAGCTACTTATGCGTTTAAAGGAATGGGACGAGTATTCATTTGTCCATTCATTTGATGTGTTTGTATTAGGTACAATTTTTGCTAGATACCTAGGTTTAACAGATATTGAAACATTAGCTAGGGGCTACCTGTTCCATGATATCGGGAAGGTTTTTATACCCCAAGAAATATTAAATCTGAAACGTAAACTCTCTGAAGATGAGTTCGATATTGTAAAGACGCACACAACAAAAGGCTACGAGCTACTCATGGAACATAACGAGGAAGACATTGCCTATTTGGCACGAGATCATCATGAACGTTTTGCGGGAAAGGGCTATCCAAATCAACTTTGTGCGGATGATATGAGTGAGGGTGTACAATTATTACAAATTGTTGATGTATATTCAGCGATGACATCCAAGAGAGTCTATCATGTTGGCTATGGTGCTACAGATGCTTTAGCTGTCTTATACAGAGATCGACATTTATATAATGAGAGCTTTATGCATAAATTTGTAGAATGTTTAGGGATTTACCCAGTAAACTCTGTTGTTATGTTATCCGATAATCGCAGTGCACAAGTAGAACTTGTTTATGATTTATTTCCAACATTACCAAAAGTAAGATTGTTAGATGAGCAAAAATCAATGAATCTTCCTTTGAACTATAGTGTGAGAATTACGAAAATGATCGACTATCGAGCGAATAGCTTTGAAGAGATTTTCAACTTATTTGTAGAGCAATTAATCCGTTGTGACGAAAATAATCTGAGAATTCATTTTAATAAATTAATTGACCATTTACATCCTAAAGAAATTGTCTTAAAAATTTTTCTGCCAGCCTTTCGTATTTTACGTTTACTAACAAGGGAAATCCAAACGGATATGACAAAGTATCGCAATTCTATTGGTATTTTAAAAACGCTACTAGAGGAGCAATTAAACGTTTTATATATGGATTATCAACATGAGCAAACGACCATATTAGTTGTGGAGACATCGTTGCGTGAAAATTTCTTCATTAAGCTTGTTCAAAGTATTTTGTATATTGATAAAATTGTGCCATTCTTTATAAACCCAGGTGATGATCAACGTATTACACAATTGATGGAACATTGCGATGTTAATGTCGCTTACTTTATTGAAGATGAACTAACTTTTGACAAACGGGTTCGTCCAATGCGAGAAGGTACATTCCTTTATTACTCACTAGCGGATATTGAGGAGCTATTAGTGAGCTTAATAGGTTTGAGCATGAAAAAGTTTTCATTCGAGGAAAAAATGCAAGAGCGCTTATTTTCAACATTTAAAGCATAAGAAAGAGGGAGTTGCCTGCTGGCTACCCCCTCTTTTTTAAGTGATTAGAATTGTAGGTGTTTTTCAATATATGCTTTTACTTCAGCAATAGGCATACGAACTTGTGTCATAGAGTCACGATGACGTACTGTTACTTGGCCATCCTCTTTTGAATCAAAATCATATGTGATACAGAATGGTGTACCAATTTCATCTTGACGACGGTAACGTTTACCAATTGATTGTGATTCATCAAAATCAACAGGGAAGGCTTTACGCAGTTCAGCCCAAACATCTGTAGCTTCATCAGATAATTTTTTAGAAAGTGGTAGCACAGCAGCTTTAAATGGAGCCAGAGCAGGGTGGAAACGTAAAACCGTACGTTTATCATCACCTTCTAGTTCCTCTTCATCATAGGCATCACACAGGAAAGCTAATGTTACACGATCAGCCCCTAATGATGGTTCAATACAATAAGGAACATAACGTTCATTTGATACAGGATCAATGTAAGTGAAATCTTCACCAGAGTGCTCCATATGTTGTTTTAAGTCGTAATCTGTACGATCTGCTACACCCCAAAGCTCTCCCCAGCCAAATGGGAATTTGAATTCGATATCTGTTGTAGCGTTAGAGTAGTGAGATAGCTCATCATCCTCATGGTCACGAAGGCGCATCGAATCTTCTTTCATGCCTAGGTTTAGTAACCAATTTTTACAGAATTCTTTCCAATATGCATGCCATTCAAGGTCTTCACCAGGTTTACAGAAGAATTCAAGCTCCATTTGTTCGAATTCACGTGTTCGGAATGTGAAGTTACCTGGTGTAATTTCGTTACGGAAAGATTTACCGATTTGTGCGATACCAAATGGTGTACGTTTACGCATAGAACGTTGAACGTTTTTAAAGTTCACGAAAATACCTTGTGCCGTTTCTGGGCGTAAATAAATTTCATTTGTAGAGGATTCCGTTACACCTTGGAATGTTTTAAACATGAGGTTGAATTGGCGAATATCTGTGAAATCAGCCTTTCCGCAATCAGGGCATACTACGTCATATTTAATCATTGTTTCTTTCATTTGGTCGAATGTCATACCATCAACAATGATTTCATCGCCTTTCGCTAATGCAGCGTCTTCGATAATTTTATCTGCACGGTGGCGGGCCTTACATGATTTACAGTCGATCATTGGGTCATTGAAGTTTCCTACGTGACCAGAAGCAACCCAAGCTTTTGGATTCATCAAAATAGCAGCATCAATACCTACATTGTATTCAGATTCCTGAACAAACTTTTGCCACCATGCTTTTTTAATATTATTTTTTAATTCGACACCTAGTGGACCATAATCCCACGTGTTTGCTAAACCTCCGTAGATTTCAGAACCAGGGAAGACAAAGCCTCGATGCTTCGCTAAAGATACGATGGTTTCCATTGATTTGTTAGCCATAAAATAGCCTCCTTTAAATTTTTAATACGTTGTTTTAGCGGTAAAAACGCCATAGTTTTTTCATTCAGTTGCAACTAAATGAAAATAGCACCCGTCTCCGGGCACATTGTATGCCCAGGGACGAGTGCTAATACCCGCGGTTCCACCCTGATTGTTTTAAACGAGTAGTTTAAAACCTCTTTTCAAAAAGTTAGCTCAGGGAGTGCCTTTTCTCTGTTGCTGTGTAGACTTTCACCATCTTCTACTCGCTATAGAATGGAACAGATACTTTTTTCCCATCATCGCCTGTATAACGCAATTTGCTCGAAAATACAGATAGAGCAAGCGTATGTGTCAATATTGTAGCATGTAGTTCTTTAATTCGCAATAATTATTAAAATAGTATATAATAATTGAGCATAAGTATAACACTATTAGATTTGAGGCGGTGAGTCCAATCGAACTCAATAAACGTCAGGAAGACATATTACAAATTGTGAAAGAAAATGGCCCTATTACGGGGGAACATATTGCCGAACGTCTCAATCTGACAAGAGCAACTCTAAGACCGGATTTAGCAATCCTAACAATGGCAGGATTTCTGGATGCAAGACCAAGGGTTGGTTATTTTTATTCAGGTAAGAAGGCATCTGTTACATTAATAGATAGTATTCACAATTTAAAAGTGAAGGATTTTCATTCAGGGCCAGTAGTTGTCCCTGAAACAATGACGGTTTATGATGCAATTTGCTTTATGTTTTCAGAAGATGTTGGTACACTCTTTGTCGTAGATAAGAATGAGTTTTTGACAGGCGTACTATCTCGCAAAGATTTACTGCGTACAAGTATTGGCACGCAGGATTTAAATAAAATTCCAGTACATATTATTATGACGCGTATGCCAAATATTTCGTACTGTGAAAGATCAGATTCTTTAATTGTTGCAGCGAACAAACTTATTGAACGTGAGGTTGATTCACTACCAGTAGTTGAACCGCAAGAGGGTGGTTTAACGATTGTTGGTCGTCTTACAAAAACAACGATTACACGGGCTTTCTTATCTCTTGCACAAAATGTCTAAATGAAGGAGAGCTGCATGAAAAGACTACGCGTATTTGTTGTATCTGATTCTGTCGGTGAAACTGGTGATCAAGTTGCAAAAGCGGTTATTAGCCAGTTCCGACCGGGTCTTGAAAATACTGTGATTCGTCGATTTCCACATATTCAATCAGAGGAGCTTATCCGTAAAATTGTTTTTCTTGCTTCGCAACAGCGAGCATTCATTGTTTATACACTTGTTCGCCAAGAAATGCGTAAATTATTACATGATTTATGTGAACAAGAAAAAATTCAGGCTGTTGATATTTTAGGGCCAGCCTTACAATCAATGGCAGCTTTTATGGAAGAAAATCCATTGGAAACGCCTGGTATTGTTCATCTGCTGGATGATGATTATTTCAAAAAAATTGAAGCGATTGAATTTGCGGTAAAATATGATGATGGTAGAGATCCAAGAGGATTATTACAGGCTGATATTGTACTAGTTGGTGTATCACGAACTTCTAAAACACCACTATCACAATATTTAGCCCATAAAAAATATAAAGTGGCGAATGTACCTTTAGTGCCAGAGGTAGAACCACCAGAAGAGCTATTACAGATAGACCCTAAAAAATGCTTTGGATTGATTATTTCCCCTGAGAAGTTAAACTCAATTCGGAAAGAAAGATTAATGTCTCTCGGCTTGAATGATGATGCTATCTATGCACAGCATGAAAGAATTCTTGATGAGATTCAGCATTTTGAAAAAATTGTCGGTAGAATAGGTTGTAAAGTTATCGATGTGACAAATAAAGCTGTTGAAGAGACAGCAAATACGATTATCGAACATATTTTGACCTGTAAATAAGGATAGAATTTTAAACCACCTCGGTTAGCAGAGGCGGTTTTTTTGAGTGGATTTTGAAAATGGTATAGATAAAAACTAATTTTTGTTTTATAATAATAAAATTGTGGTAAAAATATTTATAAGAGAAAAATCCTAATTTTTTGTCGAGAAATAAAGGAATTTTAAAACGAATAGCGAATTGTGTTTCTAGAACGCAAATATTAAAGATGGTGATGGATTTGGCAGGGAAGATTCCAGAAGAAGTAATTGAGCAGATTCGCACACAATCAGATATCGTTGATGTTATTAGTGAATACATGCAGCTTACTAAGCGTGGGCGAAATTGGTTTGGTCTCTGTCCATTTCATGGAGAGCAAACACCGTCTTTTTCTGTATCTACAGACAAGCAAATTTTTCATTGCTTTGGTTGTGGTGCAGGGGGCAATGCCATTACTTTTGTAATGGATATTGAAGGCATTTCTTTTCCTGATGCAGTTGTGAAACTTGGGGAACGTGTTGGCATACACTTAGATGTTGAGCCAAGTTTCCCTGGAGGAACGAAAAAGATATCTAAAGCGGAAGAAAGGATGAAAGAAGCACACGCTTTTGCAGCAGATTTTTTTCATCATTTACTGTTGAATACAGAAGATGGTGAAGAACCTTTAAATTATTTGCTAGAAAGAGGATTTACAAGGGAACTTATCGAATCTAATAACATTGGTTGGTCTCTCCCAAGCTTTGATGCATTAACAATATTGCTTGAAAGAAAAGGTTATAACTTACAAGAAATTGCCGAAAGTGGCTTAATCATCAAAAGAGAGGGAGAAGAGCGTTATTTTGATCGTTTTAGAGGACGTATCATGTTTCCTATTCGAGATGAGAATGGTAAAATTATTGCCTTCTCAGGACGTATCCTTTCATCCAATGGTGAGGAAGCAAAATATTTAAATAGTCCAGAATCACCAATTTTCCAAAAAAGTGAAGTGCTGTATAACCTAGATAAAGCACGAACTTCTATCAGAAAAAATCGTCAAGTAGTATTGATGGAAGGATTTATGGACGTTTTAGCAGCCAACTCTGTAGGTGTCATGAATGTTGTTGCGACAATGGGTACTTCGTTAACAAATCAGCATATCACAAAGCTAAAGCGCTTAGTAGAGCAAATTACGATTTGCTATGATGGTGATAATGCTGGATTTGATGCAGCGAAACGAGCGGCGCAGCTACTGCATACAGAGCGAATGAAAGTCGATATTGCCGTGTTGCCAGAAAAATTAGATCCTGATGAATACATTCACACTTTAGGTGGACAAGCATTTAAGGAACAAATTTTGGAAAAACCTCATGCGTATATTGCTTTTATGATGATGCATGCTAGACGCAATAAGAACTTTCAATTTGAAAATGATACGCTTCAATATATTCAAGAAGTTCTTGAGCAGCTAGTGGGAAGATCTTCACCAGTTGAACGAGATTTGTATATACGACAGCTATCAAATGAAACAAACATCTCGGAAGAAGCCATTTATGCCCAATTCCGAAAACTGGAGGCTAATCAGGTACGTTCTGCTAAAGTAGAAATGCCTACACAGATACCTTCAATGCCAGTCACGCAACAACAAAAGCCTATGGACGCAGCCGAACGTGCCGAACGTTTATTACTGGCTCATATGCTTCATAATATAGATGTAGTGGACAGGGTATTACGTAGTGAGCAAAAAGAGCCATTTGTACGAGATGCCTATATGGCAGTTTTTGTTCGCTTAGTTGGATTTTATGAGGAGTATGGTCATCCTGATTATCAACGTTTTGTGGAAATTTTGGATGACGCTGAATTACGAAAAATTGTCATGGAAGCGGCATTAGTGGAGCGAGATCCTGATCAAGCAGAGGCAGAGGTTATGGACTCTATCCGTCAGCTTCAAAAATATAGAATTGAGCAAGAAATTTATCAAAAGATGCATGAGTCAAAGGAAGCGGAGAAGATGCATGAGTATGCACGTGCACTTGAAATCGCCCAACAGATTATTCATTTAAGAAAATCGTTATCGGCGATTTAACCCGATTCGGTTGTTTAGAAGGAGGAAGGTTTATGGCGGACAAGTCAGAACGTTCAAAAGAGATAGAAGTAGAAATTACATTAGATGATGCAAAAAAATTCCTACAAGAAAAAGCAAAAACAGAGGGTGAAATTTCAATGAAAGAAATTTCAGAGAAACTAACACCTTATGAATTGGAAAACGAAGAAATTTTCCATTTTGCTGAGGATCTTGAAAAGCATAAAGATATTCAAATCATTGGAAAAGAAGAATTTGAAGAAGAAAGTCTAATGAAAGAAGAAGCGAACGAAGAAACTTTCGACTTAAATGATTTGAGTGTGCCACCAGGTGTTAAAATCAATGACCCTGTACGTATGTATTTAAAAGAAATCGGCCGAGTAGATTTATTATCTGCTGAGCAAGAAATTGCACTTGCTGAACGTATTGAGCAAGGGGACGAGGAAGCGCGTAAACGCCTAGCGGAAGCGAACTTACGTCTAGTTGTATCGATTGCAAAACGCTATGTTGGTCGTGGAATGCTATTCCTTGATTTAATTCAAGAAGGAAATATGGGTCTTATTAAGGCTGTTGAAAAATTCGATTATCGTAAAGGATTTAAGTTCTCGACTTACGCTACATGGTGGATTCGTCAGGCGATTACACGCGCAATCGCTGACCAAGCGCGTACGATTCGTATTCCTGTTCATATGGTCGAAACCATTAATAAATTAATACGTGTACAACGTCAACTTTTACAAGATTTAGGTCGTGAGCCTTCTCCAGAGGAAATTGGAGAAGAAATGGATTTAACACCTGAAAAAGTACGTGAAATTTTAAAAATTGCACAAGAACCAGTATCTCTTGAAACACCAATTGGAGAAGAAGATGATTCCCATTTAGGAGACTTTATCGAGGACTCAGAAGCACAATCTCCTTCCGACCATGCAGCCTATGAACTGTTAAAAGAACAATTAGAAGATGTACTAGATACGTTAACAGACCGTGAGGAAAACGTACTTCGTTTACGTTTTGGGTTAGACGATGGTCGCACACGTACATTAGAAGAGGTTGGGAAAGTCTTTGGCGTAACGCGTGAACGTATTCGTCAAATCGAGGCGAAAGCACTAAGAAAATTACGCCATCCTTCTCGTAGTAAACGTTTAAAAGACTTCTTAGAATAAAATTTAAAATAGCTGGAGCTATCCAAGTAGTGAGAAAATGACTAATTGGTATAGCTCCTTTTTTATAGAATTGAAAAGTCAACAAAAAGAAATTAGCCCTGCTATTCACCTATCGATGTTAGGCAATCATAGATAATTAGAATGAGGGAAATGCTAGATTTGCGACTTTATACAGATGTGTTTTCAAATAGTGTGAGATAAAATTGTAATACAACCATTATTAAGCAATGTTTGGAGCTAACACTATGACAAATCCTCGCAAAAAAATAATCCTTAATGAAATTTTGTTTTGGAAGCAAAATAAACTTTTACCTGAGCACTATTGTGACTTTTTAGCAGCTCTTTATACGGAGGGGGCTGACATAGAGGAGTTAGAACCAGTGCAACATCCTAAACAAGCGGTCTTGCCATCAGAAAAAAGAAAAATGATCCTATTGGTAGTGGGTCTATGTATCGCCATAATGGCTGTTTTGGCACTCTATTTTACAATGCAATCTTTAACATTGATTTTTACAGTAATCGTGGGAGTAGGCGCATGCATCCTATTTATTGCTGCGTGGCAAATGGCTCGAAAAAAACATCTACTAGCTCCCATTTTTCATGTACTAGCGGCCATCCTGTTATTTAGTATGTCGATCCGCATTTGTACTACATATTTTAGTGGAAATAATACGGTTTTATTTTGCTTGATTGCAGCAAATTGTGTCATTTGGCTGTTGTCAGGTATTAAAATGAAACTTCTATATTTCACAGTCTCAGGTGCTTTAGGATTAATAGCACTAGTTGGGTACTATATCATAAATTTATCCTGATTTAGCAAATGGTATTTCTATCGATGTACAAGGAACTCCATCTACTAAATCAGGTTAGAAACTTAATTGAACTTTAGTGTTTATATAAAACCATAATTTGTGACAATTTATCTATAATAGGGTCAGTATCATGTTAAAGTTTTTACCTCATAAGATTCAAAATCTGTACGCTAATTAAAAACGTACAGATTTTTTAATTTTGGGTATATGAATGAGTGAAAAGGGTATGATAACAGCATAAATATAATGAAAAAGAAATTGTATAAAAGGATAAATTTGACCAATTTTGGATGTTGGCAAGACATATTTTATCCAATAGATACAGAAATGTCGAATTTGTTACAAACAAAGGAAAACTTAGCGAATAGGGCTTTTCGTTTCTTTGTTAATGAAGTACAATATTAGATGTTGACTGATTCTATATTATAATAGAAGTAGACTTAAAATGAGGAGGGGAAACTTATGAAAAACAATCCAGTCGTTCCTTACATCTTAATTCTGGCATTTGGTATTGGTCTTATTTTCTTCATGTCTTTACAAGGTGCAGATAACAAGAAAGAAATTGCTGCTGAACATGAGGGTGGTGGCGAAACTACTACAGAAACAACAGATGCAGAAGCTGATGGTTCAGCACTAGTACAATCTTGTATCGGTTGTCATGGTGGTGACTTAACTGGTAGTATGGGTCCAAATCTACATGGCTTAGATGAAGCACATATCGTAGAAGTTTTAACAAAGGGTATCGAAGGTACTCCAATGCAACCAAACATGAAAACTGAAGAGGAAGCAAAAGCAATCGCTGAATACATTTCTACTTTAGAATAGTAAAACTGACAAGTAGCTGTACTGAAATAGTACAGCTACTTTTTAGATTTAAGCATCATGAAGATGGGGTTGTCCACATAGAAATGTGAGACAACTCCATTTGTTTTTTTTCACGACATCATCCATACTATTAATGGACTCTATTGAAGATAGGCGGTATAAAAATGAACGCACAAAAACTTTCAAAGCGATTAGAAGCAGTAGCGAAATTTGTTCCTACAGGAGCAGTCATGGCGGATATTGGTAGTGACCATGCCTATCTACCATGCTATTTAATTCACAAAGGGACTGCCTCATATGCCATAGCAGGGGAAGTTGTAAAAGGACCTTATGAATCGGCGGTAGGACAAGTACAGAAGGAAAACTTAACTGAAAAAATTACAGTACGCCTTGCAGACGGTTTAGCAGCGATAGAAGAAGCTGACCATGTGGATACGGTGACAATAGCTGGCATGGGTGGACCATTAATTGTTTCCATTCTAGAGAAGCATCCAGAAAAGCTTCAAGGTGTCACACGTCTAATCCTACAGCCGAATATTCACGCCAAGGTTATCCGTGAGTGGGCTTTAGCACATCAATGGGCGATTCTTGATGAAGAGATTTTAGAGGAAGATGATAAAATCTATGAAATCCTTGTGTTACAAAGAGGGCAAATGGAGCTCTCTACAGCAGAGATTTTGTTTGGACCTAAGCTAAGCCTGCGTAAATCACCAGCATTTACGAAAAAATGGTTGCGTGAAAAAGACAATTGGCAACGTGTACTACAATCCATTGAAGGAGCAGAACAAACACCTGAAATTGAAGAAAAGCGTGCAGAGTTAACGGCTCTGATACATTTAGTAGAAGGAGTTTTGTAAGATGAAAACGGTAAATGGCCAAGAAGTTATTCAAGTGTTCGAAGCATGGTCGCCCAAAAAACTAGCTTGTATGGACAATGATCCAATTGGACTAGCGATAGGGACCCTCAACAAACCTGTAAGTAAAGTTTTGGTGACGTTAGATGTCAATGAAGCCGTGGCAAATGAGGCAATAGAAAAAGGCTGTGAGCTGATTATCGCACATCATCCACCAATCTTTAGACGCCTAGCGAATATCCGCACAGATCATCCAGCAGGGCGCTTATATGAAAAGCTCATTAAACACGATATTGCTGTATATGCCGCTCATACAAATTTAGATGTAGCCGAAGGTGGGGTAAATGATTTATTAGCAGATGCCCTACAGCTAAAAAACCGGTCAATATTAGAAGAAACGTATGCTGAGAATTTGTTGAAGCTGGCAGTCTTTATACCAACTGCTAATGCACAAGCATTACGTGAGGCGCTTGCAAAAGCTGGGGCGGGTCGTATAGGCGACTATGAAGCATGTAGTTATACAACGACTGGAGAAGGTCGGTTCCGTGCATTAGCAGGAGCTAATCCGTTCGTTGGCTCTGTAGGTGAATTACATGTGGAGGAAGAAGTAAAGGTAGAAGTTGTTTTTCCTGAATCCATTAAAGGCCGCGTGTTAAAGGCCGTGCTTACTAGTCATCCTTATGAGGAGCCTGCCTATGATGTGATACGTCTTGAGCAGCAAACAAATGTGATGGGATTAGGGCGTGTAGGTTACTTAACAAAGGACATGACGTTACAACAATTTGCTGAATTCGTTAAACAGCAACTAGATGTGCCAGCTGTGCGTGTAGTGGGTGATTTACAATCGAAGGTCAGCAAGGTTGCGCTTGTTGGTGGAGATGGTAATAAATATATCTATGCGGCAAAACGTGCAGGAGCTGATGTTTTCTTAACAGGCGATATGTACTTCCATACAGCTCAGGACGCACAAGCCATTGATCTGCAAATAGTAGATCCTGGTCATCATGTAGAAAAGGTAATGATTGCAGGAGTAGCAAAGAAAATGGCTGAACTATGTGAGGATAAAAAATATTTGGTTGAATTCATCCAATCAACGATCCATACAGAACCATTTTTATTTGTATAAGTGAGGGAACTAATATGGCTAATGAAAGACCAGCTGGTAATAAAGCAGGCAAGCTATGGATCATGATTGGTTTATTCATCGTTGTTTTTGGTATTGGTATGACGGTGATGACCAATATGGTCAATGATAAGAAAATCGATGCAATGACACAGCAATGTGAAGATGATGGTGGACAAGCAATTGTAGCAAAGGAGAAAAACTTTTTATCCACTAGCTACTCATTTGAATGTAAACAATGAGATGGGGCTGAACGCTAGCAGTACTAGTGTTTCAGCCTTTTTGAATGCAAGGAATCTATGAACAGTGATAAGATGTAGATAAAATTGATTAACAGAAGTGGAGAGAGTTGTCTTGTTTATTCGTTTATCTAAAGATCAGCAGGAAATGATTCTTGCTGATATTCAACGTTTTTTTTATAATCAGCGTGATGAAGACATTAGTGAATTTGAAGCTGAACGTATGTTAGATTTTATCAAGGAGCATATTGCCCCCTATATTTATAATGCTGCCTTGTCAGATGCCAAGTATGTTGTGGAAAGACAATACGCCTCTATTGAAGAGGAATTAGAGGCATTGGAGCAGCCCATTAAAACAAAATAATCCTCTTTATCCCTCTAGATTAAATATTTGACAGGAAAGAATGGTTGATGATACCTTAATCTTGAATTAGAGATAATTCAATTCTAACTATTCAGAGCTAATTAACAGGTGATGAATAAAGGGATATTTTTCTGACCAAAATGGTTACGAGTGGCGAACACGTACGATAAATCGTGATGGAGTCACAAGAATGGATGATAAGAGGAGGCGTCATATGTTAAAAATCGGTATTATTTTAGGAAGTACGCGAGAAGGTCGTGTAAGCCCACAAGTTGGAGCTTGGGTAAAGGAAGTTGCGGAAAAACGTCGTGATGCGGAATATGAAATAATTGATATCGCTGAATTTAAATTACCATTTTTAGGGGAGCCAGGTGGAGATACTTCTGGGGTAGCTGCATGGTCAGAAAAAGTAGCAGCTTGTGACGGCTTTGTCTTTATTGTTGCTGAGTACAATCACTCTATTACAGGTGCATTAAAAAATGCATTAGATTATTTACGAGTTGAATGGAACAATAAAGCTGCTGGTATCGTCTCTTATGGTTCTGTTGGAGGTGCGCGTGCAGCAGAGCATCTACGAGGAATTCTCGGAGAATTGCTAGTTGCAGATGTTCGAGTACATCCAGCATTATCATTATTTACTGATTTTGAAAACGGCTCTGTCTTTAAACCAAAAGAGGTGCAAGCAGATTCAGTTCATCAAATGTTAGATCAGCTTGTGCCATGGTCAACTGCTTTGAAAACAATTCGATCCTAAACTTAAAGTTTTGATTCAGACGGCCGCTTTCAGAAAGCGGTCGTTTTTTGATGAGGTAAAATCCATTAATGTTTGATTTCTTCAAGGACTTTTTCCTTTAAATCATTCTCCATCGAAGATAGTTTTACTGTATTGGTGAGACGCTCTTTTAGTTCTTTATCTGTCATAATGCCACGTTCCTCTAAGATTTGTACAAGCAGATTTAATGTTAGTATATTTTTAATATCCGCTGCTTTTGATGCCATATAAAACCCTCCATAATGATAGAATTACTACTTCTTAAGTGTACTCCTTTTTGAGAAGCATGACACAGAAAGGACAAAACAAAGCAAATTTATTTCGCGTCCCGGAATATATAGGGAAAAATAAGCGATACAAATTCCATTATGAAAAGTGGAGATACTGTAGGGACACTGCATTTTAATATGAAAAGTATGTGCTGTTTCAAACTAGAAAAGCGAATATTGTAGTAAAAGGGGACATACCTTCCTATCAGGAGGGATTCAATGGGTAAACGGTTTGGGCTTGTCATCGGACTGTTGGTAGTCATTATATCTATGTTGGTCCTATTTGATAGATTTGCAGGAGAGAAAAGGTCAGAAGCAAATAAAGAGGCTCAATCGCTTATAACAAATGAAGAGTTGAGTCTGGTTCGATTGAAGGATAAGCTACTTGAAAAGTATGTCGGCATTGACGTTAAAACGACGGAAGAAAAGGAATTAGTAATCCAAGTTGTAGGCGGAGAAGACTATTTCCAGTCAATTAAAAAAGATATGGAATCCATAGCAAAAAATGCTTTAAAAACGTCTCCCTTAAAGGACTATCCCATAGTTTTTGAAAGATGGGAGTTTACCTCCTTGCTTGATAACAACAAGATAATGGGGGATGATATGAACCTTTTGATGGAAGATTTAATTGCGGGCTTAGAAGCTTTTGACGTATATGAATATTTAGTTATTGAAAATCGAACAACCATTACCATACAAACAACGATTAAGGGCGCTACGCATGAGGCACTTGAGTTAGCTTTAAGGATGGAAGAAGCCATCAAGAAGATTGTACAAGCAAAAGCATCACAAAATGCTTCCTATGTTATTAACATATTAAATGCCCAACGAGAAAAAATAAATTAGCTGTGTAGAAAAATAACATAGGATTAAGGCATCGAGATTTTAATGCTCGATGCCTTTGACATGTTTAAAGTAGCTATGTAGTTGTTGCAAAGAGAGCTTGATAAAGAGTTGCTAGGAGTGCAACAAAGCGCATATCATCCGCATGGAAAAGCTTAAACTGTATACCTATCTGTACTAGCTCAGTCTCAATAGAGCTTGCACTCGCAATCTTTTCATCATTGCAATATAAATAAGCAGTAGAGGTAAAATCCTTTTCAAAACGAAATTCTAAATCGTCCATTGTAAATGAATAAGAGGATTCTAATAATTGCACTGTTTTCCGTTGAATGGGTATCAAGCTGCCATCAGGCATAACAATTTGATGGCTGACTCCTTTTGTTAACAGGGTAGATTGTACTTGAAAAAGTGATGCACCTAATGTAGTTCGTGTCTCATAACGGTACGGTAATGTTTGCTGTGCAGCTACCAGCAAGACAGCATTCAGTACTTTACCAGCAGAGGTACGCTCCATTTTTTGAAGTACACATACTGTTTCGTTCTGTTCATTCACGATTGGAATATCAGTGAAGCTTTTAAAGCCCTTCGGATAGGTAAGTGTAAAAGTTGTCATAAAGAAACCTCCAGTCATTATTTATACGAGTAGGTAGTCGATGAGGTTTCAAGAAACTAGCTCTACGGTGTTTTTATCTACTTGCCTCTTTATAAATAAAAGAACAGGCTGCTGAAGTAGCAAATTATTTCCGCTTTCAGCAGCCTGTTCATTTTATGACATTTGGGTATGACCGGATAGAGCACGCTTTTCCTGCTCTGTATCAAATTCTTTTTCCATTTTTGACACGACCACTGTTGCTACACCATTACCAATTAGATTTGTAACTGCACGTGCTTCTGACATGAAACGATCTACGCCGATTAAAAGGGCAATCCCCTCTACTGGGATCATCGGGAAGGCTGCTAATGTTGCTGCAAGTGTAATAAAGCCAGAGCCTGTTACACCAGCTGCCCCTTTAGAAGTAAGCATTAAGATGGCTAATAACGTAATTTGATGCCAAACATCTAAATCCACACCATAGGCTTGCGCAATAAAGATAGCAGCCATTGATAAGTAAATGGATGTTCCATCTAAGTTAAATGAATAGCCTGTAGGAATCACCAGCCCAACCACTTGCTTTGAACAACCATAGTTTTCAAGCTTACGCATCATGGAAGGTAATGCAGATTCAGATGAAGATGTTCCGATAACGATAAAGATTTCATCTTTAATGTACTTGATAAATTTAAAAATACTAAAGCCAAAGTAATGGGTAATCAATCCAATGATCACAACAATAAAAATGAACATTGTAATGTAAACAGATAGCATTAAAAATCCTAAGTTTCCTAATGATTTAAGTCCAAAATTTCCGATTGTATAACTCATGGCACCAAACGCCCCAATAGGAGAAATTTTCATCACCATGTTAACGATTTTAAAGAAAATATCTGCAACTTGCTCGAAAAATTTAATAACAGGTTTAGCTGGTTCTCCAATCGCCGCCGCAGCTAGTCCAAATAAAACAGCTGAGAACAAGACTGGTAATAATTCACCATTTGCTAAAGCACCAACTACATTTTCAGGAATAATTTGCATAACAAATGCACCTAAACCATGCTCTGCCGCCGCTGCTTCTGTATATTGTGAAACATCAGCACCGCTTGCTGCATCTGTATTAAAACCTTTACCTGGTTGAACAATATTGACAACGATTAAGCCAATTGCAAGGGCAAAAGTTGAAACAATTTCAAAATAAATTAAAGCTTTTCCACCAATTTTACCAACCTTTTTGACATCCCCCATGCTACCAATGCCGATTACGACTGTTAAGAAGATAATTGGTGCTATTAACATTTTAATAAGTTTAATAAATATATCCGCCAAGATTTTGAGCTTTGCCCCGAATTCTGGGAATGTTGCTCCGACGATAATCCCTAGTACAATGGCAATCAATACTTGTACTGTTAAGTTTTTAAAATTTATCCGCATATAGTTCTCCCCCTACAACATCTATGAATATTGTGTGAACGCTTTCATATGGCTATCATAGCTGAAATTTTCCGACAATAGTGTTTATGACCGTAATGGTTGTATTGTTCATTTTGTTCATTCTGAGAGAAAGGGGTATTAAGGCTAGTAATATCAAGGGTTTTAAGCTGTTTTATAGTAGTTATGAGATTCGCGAATCTATTATAATACAATAGAAAAAATCCTTACGTTTTGTAAGGATTTTTCATTAATGAACAAAAGTATTAGGGATCAACGATTTTTTCAATCTCTGCTAAGATTTGATCGTTTTGAATATGGGCTCTATAAAAATCATAAACAGGTGCAAGTTGTTCCTTAAAGCGCTGTCTTTCTTGGGGACTCATTGTATACACATCAAAATCATCTAGCTGTTTCAGCTTGTCCATATCTTGTTCATTCATAAGTTCAGCCTGCTCAAATTGCCAATCGGTTGTTTCTTTCATAGCATCCAACAACTGATGCTGAATTTTGATAGGTAGAGAATTCCAAAAGGTTTCATTCATTAACACAGCATAGCCTAAAATCCCATGCTGAGTGATAGTCATATGCTTTTGTACTTTGTAAAAACCCTTTGAATAGATATTAGAAGCGGTATTTTCTTGTGCATCTATTGCATGCTTCTCTAAATCCGAAAAGACCTCACTAAAAGAAATAGGTATAGGTGTTGCTTTGACCACTTCAAATTGCTTTTCTAATGTTTTACTTGGCATCGTACGCACTCGTAAGCCCTGTAAATCTTCAAAGTTATGAATAGGCTGCTCAACAGAGGTTAGATGCTTAAACCCATTGTACCAAAAGCCAAGCCCTTTAATATGGAACGGCTCTAGCTCATTAACCAATTGTTCACCAATAGAACCCGTTAGGACTTCCTTTACTTCCTCATTTGTATTAAACAGAAAGGGTAAATCAAGCACCTGCCAATTAGGAACATAAGCTGTCATTTTAGAAAAAGTAGGGATGATCATTTCCACTTCTCCCTTTTGCAATGCCTGAAATTCATTTTCATCATTAAATAAAGAGGAGTTGGAGTAGACATGTACTTTGACCTTCCCGTTTGTTTTTTCTTCTACTAGCTCAGCAAATTTGTTGGCAGCTTGGCCTTTAGGGGTATTTTCAGCGACGACATGACTTAAATGAATTGTTATCTGTGTGTCTAAACCCTTTTGCTCATCATCATAGGGAAGTGGCTTGGCGAATAGTAATCCTTGTTGAACACTGATAGTGAGGATTAACACAAGCACAGTTATAATCGTACCAATAATAAATTTTTTCATTGTATACACCCAATTAATTCGTATTTTCTGATGTTTTTGTTATTCTAACATATGGAGTAAGCTAAAATATAGTAGGAGGGAGGCGGTCAGTTGAAATTTCAGAAGTTATCCATGCAAAGAAAAATTATGTCTCTGACTTTTTTTATTCTCATGCTTTCCTTTAGCATTGGCGGTACTTTTTTGTTAGGTTTTGTCATGAATGAGCAAAAGACCAAACTAAGTGATCAAGCACTCCTTGTAGCAAAAACCGTCTCTCAGCTTCCTGAAATAAAAACATATATTGCTAGTGAAAATTACTATGATGCCGTACAGCATATTAATCCTGTTGTAGAGGAAATCCGTGATATCAATGGGGCAAAATATATTGTTGTTCTTGATATGCAACGACGAAAATATTCCCATCCTAATAGCCAGGAACTTGGTCGAATATCTCAATCTGGAGATTTAAACGCCGCTTTTTCAGAGCATTACTATACGTCAATTGCACGTGGAGAACACGGTAATATGGTTCGTGCGTTTGTTCCGATTATGAACCATGAAGGACAACAAATAGGTGTTACAGTAGTAGGGTACAGTGTTCTTACGGTAGTGGAGTTACTGCAAACAATGCAAACTGAACTAATGGTTACTGTTCTATTATCATTACTATTTAGTGTATGGGGAGCACGAACATTGGGGCTTCATATGAAAAAGCAAATGTTTGGGTTAGAGCCGCATGAAATTGCCAAAATGTATGTAGAACGTACAGAAACGTTTAATGCCATGCACGAAGGCATCATTGCTATCGATAATGATTTGACCATTACGATTTTTAATGAAAAAGCCTGTGATATCTTAGGCGTTTATGAAAAACCCTCTACATTGATTGGACAGAAAATCTTTCATGTCTTGCCAGATACACGACTTCCTGAAATTTTAGAGCTGGATCAGCCGTTATTTAATCGTGAGCTGTATATTAATAATCATAGTATTATGAGTAATCGAATTCCGATACAGGTGAATGGCGAAACTGTTGGGGCAGTGGCCATGTTTAAAGACCGTACGGAAGTGAAAAAGCTTGCCGAAGAATTAACAGGCGTTAGAGCATTTGTCCAAGCCCTTCGTGTACAAACACATGAACATAAAAATAAACTGCATACGATAGCGGGTCTTTTACAGCTAGGTCATCATGAACAGGCACTTTCTTACTTAACACAAGTGAAGGAAGAGCATGATGAAATCACTAACTTTTTAAACGAACGAATAAAAAATGAAAATATTTCTGGGCTATTGCTCAGTAAAATTTCCTATGCGAAGGAACAAGGAATTCGATTGGAAATTGACCGTGAAAGCCGATTTACATCATTTCCAGCTAATTTGGATCATCATGATTTCGTCATTCTCTTTGGTAATTTGATAGAAAATGCGTTTGATGCATTAAAGGATGTACAGGTCGAGGAGAAGGTGATTCATGTTTCTGTGGATGAAGATGATGACGTATTAGCCATATTAGTAACCGATAATGGTGTTGGCATGACGGAAGAGGTCAAGCAGCACATTTTTGATAATGGTTATTCTACAAAAGAGAAAAACTACCGTGGAATAGGGTTATTTTTAATAAAGGAAATTGTCGAAAAAGGGCAGGGTGACATCGAAGTCATCAGTGAGCCTAACAAAGGAACAAGTTTTTTAATCACCTTTTATTATTCATAATGGATGGAGGGCTAGCAGTGGCACAGATTAGAGTATTATTAATTGAGGATGATCCAATGGTACGAGAGGTAAATCGTCAATTTATTGAAAAGGTAGAGCATTTTCAAGTGGTTGGACAGGCACCTAATGGGTTAGAAGGCATTACGCAAATTTGTCAACTGAAGCCTGATTTAGTTTTTATGGATATTTTTATGCCAGAGCAAGATGGTATTACAAGCTTACGCAAAATACGTGAGCTCGATCTACCAGTAGATGTTATTACCGTGACGGCCGCAAATGATATGGAGACAGTGAAACAGATACTGCATCTAGGTGTTTTTGATTATATTATGAAGCCTTTTTCTTTTGAACGTGTTAAAGGGACACTTGACAATTATTTACGCTTTAACAAGCAAACTCAAACAGAACGAGAGCTCACACAGGGAGAATTAGATCAGTTATTTCATTATCGTGATGGACAAACTATGTTGGATCAATCTGTTACATTGAAATCCGAAAAAAATCTCCCAAAAGGTTTTAATCGTACAACACTTGAAAAGGTTGTGCACTTTTTACAATCGGTGGATGGTGCCTCAGCGGAAGAAGTAGCCAGTGGAATTGGCATTGCCCGCGTAACAGCTAGAAGATATTTAGATTACCTTGAAAAACAAGAGGAAATCACAATGGATGTCCATTATGGTGGCATTGGTCGTCCTATAAACTATTACTTTAGTAAATAAAGAAAATCCTGATTGTCATAATAACAATCAGGATTTTTTGCGATTAACTAATAAGGCATGATTTTATCAACAGGTGTTGGTGTCTTAATCTTTGGCAGAATTTTATCTAGTGTTACTGTACGCTTAATCTCGTGTGTAGATGGATCATTTTCATCAAATTGATCAAGGAAGTTAATAACCTCTTTTACAATTGGTGTTGGCGTAGAAGCACCTGCTGTTACAGCAACGATGTTGATACCTTTTAACCATTCTACTTTTAGCTCTGAAACATCTGCAATTCGATAGGATGGTGTTCCTGCAATTTCTACAGAAACTTGTGTTAAGCGGTTCGAGTTATTGGATTTAGGATCACCTACAACAATAAGTAAATCCGCTTCACCTGCTTGCTGTGCAACAGCCTCTTGACGTACTTGTGTAGCTAAACAGATCTCTTTGTGTACCTCAATATGTGGGAATTTTTCTTTTAAACTATCCATTAAATGGGCGACATCCCATTGGCTCATTGTCGTTTGATTTGTGACAAGTAATTTATCATTCGTTAATTGTAAAGCATCAATATCGTTAGAAGACTGTACTAAGTGGACATGATCCGGGGCAACGCCAATAGCACCCTCTGGTTCGGGATGTCCTTTTTTACCAATATAAATAATGTCATAGCCTTCTGCTGATTTTTCACGAATTAAATCGTGGGTAACTGTTACATCAGGACATGTAGCATCAATGGACACTAAGCCTTTTCGCTTCGCAATCTCACGAATTTCCGGTGAAACACCATGTGCTGTAAAAATGACAGTACCTGTTTCAACTTGTTCAATAATTTCTAGGCGGTTATCACCATCTAACGTGATGATACCATCCTCTTCAAACGCATCTGTGACGTGTTTATTATGCACAATCATCCCTAAGATGTAGATAGGTCTTGGTAATGTTTTATCAAGTGCGGCGTTACGAGCGATCACCATCGCATCCACAACACCGTAGCAATAGCCACGTGGATTAATTTTTAATACTTGCATGGTGGTTGTGACTCCTTTCAAGCTTACCTATCTACATTATAACGGACAGTGACAGTGAATACAAAGAAACGTTCATTTACATTGGTGGTTGGAAAATACGTGGTTTAGATGGAAGTGGCTCGGGAGGCGTAAATGATGCACTTTGCCTAGATGACCGTCTACTTCCAGCAGCCTTACTATCGCTTCCTGCTGCTTCTGTTGCTCCACCGCCAGCGGAAGGAAGTCCTTGGAATCCTTTATACAATTTTAAAAGTGATGGAATATTTTTCACCATCGGCATAGCTTGTTGGATATAAGGGGTATAGGTTTTGGCTGTATTAAATAAACTGTTGGCTTGCTGTAAAAATGAACCGACTTTCGAAGCTTCTTGCACAGGTGGCATCGGCATTTGCCCTCCAAATGAACCTATTCCATTAGCCATTGGAAAGCCGCCTGGAATTCGTGGTTGAACAGGGAAGCCTCCAGGCGGGAAAAAGGACTGTGGCGACATCTGTGGAGGTGTTTGCATGGGCATGGGCATTCTCATGCCACCCGGATACATTGGGTATGGATAAGGTGGTCGAAATACCATAATGATCTCCTTTCTACTTGTTTTTCATTGATGACATACCTGACTATAGCTATGATATGCAAAGGCTAATAGGAGGGTTCAATAAAGCTACATAAAAGCAAAATGTAATATGGAATTTGTAAAGTAGAAGTCCAAATACAGCTAGACCTTAGGCTCCATATTCATTCATCCTCTTCATGATAGCGAAGCATTCGGTAGCCTACCCGTACATGTGTCTGAATAAGTTTGGGCTGTGCTGGATTAACTTCTATTTTTTTTCGAAGTGTAGCCATAAAAACTCGTAAACTTGGAACATCTGATTGAAGAGCGTTTTGCCAGATTTCCTTTAAAATATAATTATGTGTTAGAACTTTCCCAACATTTTTGGATAAAACAATTAAAAGTTTATATTCAATCGGCGTCACATGTATTTCTTTTCCATTTACAAATACTGTATGATCAACATAATTAATTTGAAGATAACCATTTGTGAAAATGGGATTCTCTTTTTCAAGTGGTTGTTCATAGGCCATTCTTCTTAAGGCAACCCGAATTCTTGCTAATAATTCTTCCACACTAAATGGCTTTGTTACATAATCATCTGCACCTGCATCCAAAGCATTAATTTTATCATGTTCTTCTCCACGAGCACTTACGACGATAATTGGTGTTTGATTCCAACTTCTAATTTTTGTGATTAGTTCTACGCCATCTATGTCTGGTAGACCTAAATCTAAAATAAAAACGTCAGGTTTTATGGTAAGAGCCTTTTGAAGGGCACTATTACCATCACGTGCAATGTCGAATTCATAATGGTTTGTCGCTAATGTCATTTTAATTAAATTGGCAATTGCTACATCATCCTCAACTACTAGAATTCTTTTACTCATCAAATTTCATTACTCCTTTTTTCAGCGAAAAGTTAAAAATCGTTCCTTGCGGTTTATTATCTGAAACGTTTATGCTGCTACCATGTAATTTTAAAATTGTTTGACAGAGTGCTAAGCCTAAACCAAGACCACGTCTACTATCACTGCGTTGTACTTTTCCAGTTGTAAATGGCTCAAACAAGCTACTTTTTAAAGCGTCATCGATTCCAGGCCCATTGTCAGAAATACTAAAACTTACGAATCCATCTGATTCTTTCACTATGATCGTAATGGCACTACCTGGTGGGGTGTAAGTCAATGCATTATCGATGATATTAATGAAAACTTGTATGATGAGTCGAGCATCCATTAAAGCAAATAAAAACTCAGGTTTAATTTCATAAGATATTTTATGTGTATTGTTTTGACGAATAACATGGGAAAGTGCCTCTTGAATAATATCTTCTACTAGTTCAATTTGCATTTCTAACGCAAATTGCCCATCCTCTAACTTAGATACAGCTAGTAAATTTTCAACCATTTGTACAAGCCATTTTGAATTTTTATAAATATCTTCATACAATTTATTTTTTTCAATCTCTGGTATTAATGGTGCATTGTTAAGTAAGATATCTGCATTTCCAGAGATAGCAGTGAGTGGTGTCCTAAGGTCATGAGAGATTGCACGTAAAAGGTTAGCTCGCATCTGTTCCATTTCAGCTTCTCGCGCTACTTCCTCATTAAGTTTCTGTAAATACCATTTATCCAAAGCGAATGAAAAATCATTAATAATGGCGTGCAAAATATTGCGCTCAAATGCAGGCAATGGGGAAACTTTAGATAGGGCAATACCTATAACACCCTTCACATCTCCATTAGAAATAACAGGTATATAATAAGCGTTCACTTCAGGAAAGATGTCTGTAGATATACCTGCTACATGCCTATTATTTGTAACCCAACTAACAACACCACATTCATTTGGATTATCGAAAAGTACAGCTATTTTTTGATTTTCACTACTAGACATTGTTTCAGTACGAAAGAAAGATGATTTCTCAATTACCTGGTTATTTATTTCGAAAAATTGTACAGGCTTTTCTACTAATTTAACAATTTGAGACATGCCTTCAACTATTATTTCTTCAATAGACTTAGCATGTTGAAGCCTACGATTTGTTTCAAGGAGCACCTCCATTCGATAAGATTTACGAATGGCTATAATGGTTTGCTCCTTTATCTTCTTTGTTAAGCTACTCGTAATTACGCCAGAGATAAACATGATAAAAAATGTCATTGGATAGTCACGATGATAAGCATCAAATGAAAATCGAGGCTCTGTAAAAAAGTAATTAAAAAGTAAGACAGCAATAATGGAGTTAATAATACTCATCATCGATCCAGTTGACCAAATAGCAAGGATGAGGACCCCTAAAATGTAAATTGTAATGATGTTTGACTCGCTTATACCAATTGAATATAGATACAAGCCGACAATTGATATGAAGCAAAATACGATAAACATTTTGAACAAATCAAGCCATTCAAATGATAATTTATTACTAATACTAGGAAAATAAAATGGTTCATTTTCTTGATCTGGTACTATGTGTAAGGCTAAGTTCGGAACAAATTCATTCAGGCGGTCACTTATTTTTGTGCTTGGTCGCCACCATTTTTTCCTCATACTTGTTCGTCCGATAACAAGTTTCGTGACCCCACTAATTTGAGCATAATTAGCAAGGGCTGCTGCTACGTCGTCTTCTTGAACAATGACGACATGGCCGCCAAGCTGTTCAACAAGTTTAATGTGTTGTTGTAATCGTTCTGAATTTGCACTACTTCCTTCTTGCTCTTGCAGGTTTTGTACATAAAGAGCAGTAAATTTACCGTGTAATGCTTGTGCAAGTCTTGCAGTGGTTCTAATAACTTTTGCATTTGTAGGAGAGCTACTGATACCAACTAGTAGGTGTTCTTCAATTTGTACAGGGTGTTTGACAGATTCATGGTTGTTTATTTGTTTATAGTTGATTGTATCCGCTGCTCTACGTAATGCGATTTCTCGTAATGACACTAAATTTTGTTTACGGAAAAAAGAATGCAGTGCTTTTTCCGCTTGTTGTTTTGCATAAACTTTACCTTCTTGTAGGCGTTGTATTAGTTCATCTGGTTCAATGTCTACAACTTTTATTTGAGATGCTTGATCAATTAAGTAATCAGGGATACGCTCTCGTACTTTAATGTCAGTAATTTCTTCTACTAAGTCATGAAGGCTTTCAATATGTTGAATATTTACAGTTGTATAAACATGAATCCCCTTTGACAGTAGTTCTTCAACATCTCCAAAACGCTTCTTGTGCCGCATTGCTGGTACATTGGAATGTGCCAATTCATCGATAAGAACAATTTCTGGTTTGCGCTGCAATACGGCATCAATATCTAATTCATAAAAAGCTTTTCCTCTATAGGTTATTTTTTTCGTCGGAATTTGCTCAAGCCCTTCTAGTAAAGCTAACGTATCTGGACGAGGATGTGGTTCTACATAGCCAACCACCACATCTTTACCTAATTTTTGAGCTTGATGTGCTGCATCTAACATTGCGTAAGTTTTACCTACTCCAGCAGCATAACCGAGAAAGATTTTTAAATTCCCTAAAATTTGTTGCTCCTGTTGAAGTCTTGCTAAAAACATCTCAGGAGTTGGACGTGTATTTTCCATCCTCGTTCACCTCATTTGTATTATAGCGTTAACTCCCATTAAGAAAGTATAAAGATTTTGCCTCTTTATGCTTTCTTAATAGAAAAGTAGATTTCCTAACACTACATTAATTTGAAAGTCAGTATGATGAAAACAACCTAAATGAAGGAGGGTTATTTTATTGATGGACTTTTATATGGTTGTATTGTTACTGATAAGCTTCGGAAGTCTTTTGTCATTAACTACATGGTGCTTCAAGCTAGTGGATGAGCAATAAGGAGGAGATAGGAATGTGGATTTTTATCGGGATTGTACTTGTATTCTTGTTTGGTTATCTAGGGCATGCATTACTTTGTCCTGAAAATTATTAAAGGCTGTTAGGAGGTAATGCACTATGTGGCAAATAGCCATAGTATTAATTATTTATTTACCGCTCGTTATCTTAACTGGGCATTATCTATATCGGGTAACATTACATCAAAAAACATGGCTTGATCCTATTCTAGACAAAGTTGATGCAGTAATTTATAAATTGTGTGGCATTAAACAAGTAGATATGAATGGTAAAGAATATGTACTTTCATTAATACTTTCAAATGCAGTTATGGTTTTTATTGGATATTTTTTGTTGCGCATTCAAGCATTCCTGTTTTTAAATCCAAATAATATTAGCAGTATGGAAGCTACACTATCATTTAACACGATTATTTCTTTTATAACCAATACAAATCTTCAACATTATAGCGGTGAGTCTGGACTCAGTTATTTATCACAGATGCTAGTCATTATCTTCATGATGTTTACATCTGCAGCTACTGGTTATGCAGCTTGTATGGCGTTCTGTCGTCGCCTTGTTGCGAAAACAGATACTATTGGGAATTTCTTTATTGATTTTGTTCGTGTTATTACGCGTATTTTAATGCCTATCTCCATCGTTGTTGCCATTATTTTAGTATCTCAAGGGACACCACAAACCTTAAGTGCAAATAAAACAGTACAAACGATCGAAGGAAAATTACAAGATATTGCACTTGGACCTGTCGCTTCTCTAGAATCGATTAAGCATATAGGTACGAATGGTGGGGGCTTTAACGGAGCCAATTCAACAACACCTTTTGAAAATCCAACCGTTCTCTCAAATATAGTGGAGATGTTATCGATGATGCTATTGCCGGGCGCTTGTGTAGTTGCCTTTAGTTTGATGATTGCTTATAGAAAAAAGAAAACTATTTTTGGAAAACAAGGTTTAGCTATTTTTGCAGCAATGAGTATATTGTTTCTACTCGGATTAGTGACTGTGTACATAGCAGAGAAGGCTGGTAATCCAATTATAAGTGAACTCGGTATAACACAGGAGCTAGGGAGCATGGAAGGAAAAGAAATGCGTTTTGGTGTAGTACAATCAGCATTATTTACCACTGTCACTACTGCGTTTACAACAGGATCTGTTAACAATATGCACGATACATTGACGCCTCTTGGGGGTCTAGTACCGATGTTTAATATGATGCTAAATGTTGTGTTTGGTGGTAAAGGGGTCGGCCTGATGAACATGATGATGTATGTTCTACTAACAATTTTTATTGCCTGTTTAATGATTGGGCGATCTCCTCAGTTTTTAGGTAAACAGATTGAAGAGAAAGAAATGAAATTAATTGCTCTATGCATTTTAATTCATCCGGCTATTATTTTGCTATTTTCAGCACTAGCAGTTGTAACACCAACAGGAATAGCAGGCATAACGAATCCAGGTGCTCACGGATTATCACAGGTTTTATATGAATTTGCTTCAGCTTCTGCCAACAACGGCTCAGGGTTCGAAGGGTTAGCAGATAATTCCACATTTTGGAACGTAACAACAGGACTTGCAATGTTCTTTGGACGATATTTAACCATTATCATTCAACTTGCGATTGCGTCACTACTTGCCAAAAAATTTTGGCACAGTGATTCAATAGGAACATTAAAAACGGATAATACTACTTTTACTTTTTTACTAGTGGCTATCGTTTTAATGATTGGTGCCTTAACATTTTTACCAGCTTTAGCACTTGGTCCAATTACAGAGCATTTACAACTTTATTCTTAATGGAGGAGTGAGCATATGGAAACAGTAAGAAAGAGTTTTTTGACAAGTAAGATGCTGAAAAATGCAATGATAGACGCTTTAAAAAAGTTTAGTCCCACTTATATGCTAAAAAATCCTGTTATGTTTGTTGTAGAAGTAGGATTTTTGTTTGTGGTGCTATTAGTTCTTTTTCCAAATATGTTTGGGAGTATAGTAGAAGAACATGCTCGATTATACAATGGAATAGTTGCTATCCTACTTTTTGTTACAATTCTATTTGCTAATTTTGCAGAGTCAATTGCAGAAGGAAGAGGTAAAGCACAAGTTCAAACTTTAAAAAAAACAAAGACAGTGACACAGGCTCGTGTGTTACTTCATGATGGTACGGAAATCCTTAAACAGGCCAATGACCTAAAAAAAGGAGATATTGTATTAGTTCAAGCTGGAGAGGTAATTCCAAATGATGGGGAAGTCATTGATGGCATTGCTACTGTGGATGAATCGGCAATAACAGGTGAATCTGCCCCTGTTATAAAAGAACGAGGTGGCGATTTTTCATCCGTTACGGGTGGTACGACGGTTACGAGTGATTGGTTGATGATTGAAATTACTTCATTGCCTGGCGAATCATTTCTGGATAAAATGATTACGCTAATTGAAGGGGCTAGCCGTAAAAAAACACCAAATGAAATAGCCCTTAATACACTTCTAGTAAGTTTAACAATTATCTTTCTGTTAGTAGTAGTGTCCCTCTATCCAATGACTATTTATTTGAATGTGCCAATTTCTATCGCCACATTAATAGCACTTACAGTTTGTTTAATTCCTACAACGATTGGTGGATTATTATCCGCAATTGGTATTGCAGGTATGGATAGGGTAACACAATTTAACGTCATCGCAATGTCTGGGAGAGCGGTGGAAGCCTGTGGAGATGTGGATACATTAATCTTAGATAAGACTGGCACGATAACATATGGCAATCGAATGGCAGCTGAGTTTCTACCAGTAAAAGGAATTTCCAGTGAAGAGTTAATGCAAGCTGCATGGCTTAGTTCTCTAACAGATGATACACCTGAGGGAAAATCTATCTTATCGCTTGCTTGCGAATTAGGGGTGAATACGGACGGTGAAAAAAGTATTATCCAGACAAGTAAACATATTCCCTTTACTGCACAAACACGAATGAGTGGCTTGGATAGGGTAGATGGCACAAAAATTCGAAAAGGTGCCTATGATACGATAAAAAGAGAGAGTTTGAAGGCAGGGTACAGTATTCCTTCAAATCTAGAGTTGCTGGTTCAACAAGTATCTACAGTAGGGGGGACGCCTCTGGTCGTAGCACTGAATGATAAAATTTTAGGCGTTATTTATCTAAAGGATATTGTCAAGGCTGGACTAAAGGAACGTTTTGAACAGCTTCGTGAAATGGGGATTAAAACCATTATGTGTACAGGAGATAATCCACTTACAGCAGCAGCCATTGCAAAGGAAGCTGGAGTAGATAGCTTTATCGCAGAAAGCAAACCTGAGGATAAGATTCAAGTCATTAAGGATGAACAGGCACAAGGGAAGGTAGTAGCAATGACTGGTGATGGTACAAATGATGCACCAGCGTTAGCGCAGGCCAATGTTGGGCTTGCAATGAATTCAGGTACAAATGCAGCAAAAGAAGCAGCTAATATGGTTGATTTAGATTCAAATCCAACTAAAATTATTGAAATTGTAGAGATAGGGAAGCAGCTTCTGATGACACGTGGCGCTTTAACAACATTTAGTATCGCTAACGATATAGCAAAATATTTTGCCATCATACCTGCTATGTTGATGGTGGCTGTACCTGAGATGAGCGCATTAAACATAATGAAACTTAATTCTTCAACAAGTGCGATTATTTCTGCCTTAATTTTTAATGCAGTCATTATTCCCTTGTTAATTCCAATTGCAATAAAGGGAGTAACGTATAAACCAATGAGTGCTACAAAACTTTTGAATAAAAATTTATTAGTCTATGGTATAGGTGGTATTATAGCTCCTTTTATTGGGATTAAGTTAATTGACATACTAGTTGGTCCACTATGCCGTAGTTTTGGGCTATAGGAGGAAGGTACATGCGAAAACTATTTATGAACTTAAAGCAAGCAATTCTGATTACAATAACAATGTTTATACTGTGTGGGCTAATCTATCCTTTTGCGGTGACTGCTTTAGCTCAAGGATTACTCCATCATCAAGCAAATGGTAGTTTACTAGAAATCAATGGTAAAGCTGTTGGTTCAGAACTGATCGGTCAATCCTTTTCAGCACCATCATATTTCTGGGGACGTGTTTCAGCCATTCATTACAATGTTTATACTGAGGATGATACGGTACCAGACAAAAATGGTCAGTTAAATTATAGTGGTGTGACTTCTGGAACTTTTAACTATGCACCATCTAATCCAGAATTGAAGAAGCGAATTGAAGCAGATATCAAGAAGTTTCTACTTGCAAACCCAACAGTAAAACGCCAAGATATACCTGCAGATTTAATGACAGCTTCTGGCTCAGGGCTGGATCCACATATTAGTGTGAAGGCTGCAAACATTCAAGTGAAGCGCATTGCCCTAGCAAGCGGTCTTTCAGAAGAAGAGATTGAAAAAATCATTGAAGAAAATACGGAGAAACGAACACTAGGAATCTTTGGAGAAAATAAAGTGAACGTTCTAATGGCGAATTTAACTATCATGAAAAAAATGGATAATAGACAAGAATAATAACTATAAAATCAGGTAGAGAAATGCTTTATTCTCTACCTGATCGTATTTTATGCTTGAGAATTTACAAGAATTTTAATATGATTACGTTCCATCATTAATGCCTCAAAGCCTTCTGTTACCACTTCATCAAGAGCAATTCGTTTCGTAACAAGCTTGTCTGCAGGGAAGTAACCTTGGGTCATCAGCTCCATTACGGCTGGGAAAATATCGCGGTAGGCAATAATTCCTTTGACTGTTCGCTCTGATAGAACGATATTGTTCGGTTGGATAGCAGCTGTAGACTCCCAAATCGACACGATGATTGTTTCACCTTCAAAAGTTGTTGAGTCAATAGCTTGTTGTAATACCACAGGAACGCCCGTTACTTCAAAGGCAACATCTACACCACCATTTGTTAATTCATGTAGACGCGCAACGGCATCTTCCTCTTTAGGATTAATGACGGCTGTTGCACCAAGTTCTAAAGCTTTTGCGGCACGCTCTGCTGAAAGCTCTACAGCATAGATTTCTGATGCGCCCGCTGCACGTAATGCTTCAATGACAAGTAGCCCGATTGGTCCTGTTCCAAAGACGGCAGCTTTGTCACCGGCTTTTAATTTACTTTGACGCACAGCATGTAAAGCGACTGCTGCTGGTTCAACAAGTGCTCCTTGCTCATAAGAAAGCCCTTCTGGCATTTTGTGAACCATTTTTTCATCTACCATTGTATATTCGGAGAATCCACCGCCACCGCCTGAAAGACCGTGAAAACCTAAATGTTTACAAATATTATATTTACCTTTTTTACAGGCAGCACATTCGCCACATGCAAGGATTGGTTCTACTACTACAGGATCACCGATTTTAACAGATGTAACACCATCGCCAATTTCAACTACTTCACCTGAAAATTCATGTCCCATTACAATAGGTGCGATGTCTTTACTTACATAGTGAGGTTGCTCCACTGGAATAAAGATTGGCCCAGCTGCGTATTCATGTAAATCACTGCCACAAATCCCTGTCCAATGTACTTTGATTTTTACTTTTCCAGGTGCGATGACTGGTTCTTCAATGTTTTCTACACGGATGTCTTTTGCTTTATACCATCTTGCTGCTTTCATAATCTACCAACCTCCCATAATATCTTACAGCTCTATCATAACATGTGGGGAATCTGCTAATCATTAGTTCCCTATAAATTGACATAAAAATTACATATTACAAGCGTTTTCGAACATTGTTACAGCGCTTTTATGATTGCATATTCTGCGTATTTCAAGTACCTTTGATAAGGGCTTTGTTACGGTGATAATAAAACATTAAAAATATGTTTATGCTAGTAAGAAATAGGACGTAAATATACCTTAAAGTTCGAATCATGGTACAATGAAAAAGATGTTAGGAGGAACGAATGATGTCAAAATATACTGATTATAATTTTCAGCCATTTTTGCAGGACGCCATTGCAAATCTTGGCTTTACAGAACCGACACCAATTCAAAAAGAAATTATTCCGCTTTTATTAAAAGGGAAAAGTGCTATTGGACAGTCACATACAGGAACAGGGAAAACACATAGTTTTTTAATTCCAATTGTTCAACGTATTGATGTAGAAAAACAGGAAGTACAGGCCGTTATTACTTCTCCTACACGAGAGTTAGCACAGCAAATTTTTGATGCATTAAATCAATTAATAGAAGGAACAGCTATTCAAGCAAAACTATTTATTGGGGGTACGGACAAACAACGCTCCATTGATAAATTAAAAACACAGCCACAAATTGTTGTTGGAACACCAGGACGTATTCGTGACCTTGTTTCAGCACAAGCGTTATTTGTGCATACAGCACCAATTTTAGTTGTCGATGAAGCGGATCTAGCTTTTGATATGGGCTTCATTGAAGAGATTGATGGATTTGCTTCACAGATGCCCGAAAAGCTTGAAATGTATGTTTTTTCTGCAACAATACCAGAAAAACTTCAGCCATTTTTAAAGAAATATATGGAAGTGCCAGTGCATGTCCATATGAATGATAAACGACCAGTGGCAGAAGGCATCGATTTTGTACTTGTACCAGTGCGCTCAAAATCCCGTAATAAACGTTTATTAGAAGTCATTGAGGGCATTAATCCCTTTTTAGCTGTTATCTTTACCAACACGCGTAAGACAGCAGAACACGTTGCTGGCTACTTAAATGAGCATGGTATCCGTTGTGGCCAAATTCACGGTGATTTAAGTCCACGTGATCGTAAAAAAATGATGAAGCAAATCCGTGATCTTGACTACCAATACATTGTAGCAACTGACTTAGCTGCTCGTGGTATTGATATCCAAGGCATTTCTCATGTTATTAACTACGAGATTCCAGAAGACTTAGAATTCTTTATTCACCGTGTTGGTCGAACAGCGCGTGCAGGCAATAAAGGGACAGCCATTACTTTATTTGAGCCATCAGATGAGGATGCAGTAGTTCGCGTAGAAAAAATGGGCATTCCTTTTGTACAAAAAGATGTAAAAGATGGCGAATGGTCAGAGTTAAAAGAGCGTCATGCCCGTAAAAATCGTGTGAAGCAAGAGAATGAAATTGATGTGAAAGCAAAAGCGTTGGTACGTAAGCCTAAAAAGGTAAAACCTGGCTATAAACGTAATATGAAGTGGGAAATGGAAAAAATTAAAAAACGTGAACGTCGCTTAAAGGCACGCGGAAAAAAATAAGGGGGCTTTTACATGCTACTTGGCTCACATGTTTCGATGAGCGGGAAAGAAATGCTACTTGGCTCTAGTAAAGAGGCACTGTCATACGGAGCCAATACATTTATGATTTATACTGGAGCACCGCAAAATACACGTCGCAAAGCCATTGCTGACTTAAACATTATGAATGGACTCCTGCATATGAAAGAGCATGGGATGACCAATATTGTTGTACATGCACCTTACATTATTAATATTGGCAATACGGAAAAACCAGAAACATTCCGTCTCGGTGTAGATTTTCTACAATCGGAAATTGAACGTACTGCTGCACTGGAGGCAACGCAAATTGTTTTACACCCTGGTGCCCATGTAGGAGCTGGTGCTGATGCTGGTATTGCTAAAATTATTGAAGGTTTAAATGAGGTATTATCTCAGGACTATCCCGTTCAAATTGCATTAGAAACCATGGCAGGGAAGGGGACAGAATGTGGACGTTCCTTTGAAGAACTTGCTAAAATTATTGATGGTGTAACGAATAACGAGCGACTTTCTATATGCTTTGATACCTGTCATACACATGATGCTGGCTATAATATCGTGGAAGATTTTGATGGTGTATTAAACGAATTTGATAAAATTATAGGCGTGGAACGCATTAAAGTATTGCATATCAATGACTCCAAAAATGTGCGCGGTGCAGGTAAGGATCGTCACGAAAATATTGGCTTTGGTCATATTGGCTTTGATGCCCTTAACTATGTAGTACACCATCCACAATTAATGGATGTTCCTAAAATTTTAGAAACACCCTTTGTCCCTCTCAAGAGTGACGCTAAATCTAAGGTAGCTCCGTATAAAGTGGAAATCGATATGTTACGAAGCGGTACTTTTAAACCTGAGCATATTGAAGCTTTAAAAGGTTAACAGAAATAACCCGAAATCAGGCTAGTTCTGATTTCGGGCTTTTTTTATTTTGTAAACAAGGCGATAAGTTGACGAGAGCGCTTTCTTCCTAAAACGGCCTCCACTTCAACAAGAATATCTTTAGGAATCCCTAAAAATAGCCAAGAAAATGAGAATTGCTCCAAATAAGGTCGAAGTTTTTTTACTTCAGAAGTCGTAATGCTAAAGCCTTCTTCACGAGCAATCGCGACAATTTCCTTATCCGTGCTTTGTGCTAATTGCTGTAAAAATTGAATACTCAAAGTCAATCCTCCTTTATCTCATTAATTTTCACGAAATCATTTATACACTTGCAATCAGCTATTCGAAAAAGCATCCATCTTCTTTTCTTTACAAAAACTGCACTTTCCTTTATACTTACAATTTGTAAATCGTAATGATTTTGAATTAGAAAGAAGCGATCATGCATGAAAACAACACTTATTGACATTGAAAATGTGTCATTTCAATATGACTATACGCAAGTTTTAAAAAACATTTCTTTTCGTGTAGAAGAGGGAGATTTTTTAGCACTTCTCGGCCCAAATGGTTCGGGAAAATCAACATTATTAAAAATTATTTTAGGTTTGCTGAAACCTTTATCCGGAGAAATAAAATTATTTGGTGAACCAAGTGCAAATTTTAAGCACCGTGAATGGATTGGCTATGTCTCGCAAAAATCCAATGCCTTTAATTCTGGGTTCCCGGCAACCGTGCAAGAGGTCGTGAAAAGTGGATTAACGAAAAAATTAGGGCTTTTTAAAAGACCTGGTCGAGATGCCAAAGACAAAGTTCAAGAAGCTTTAAAGGCAGTTGGCATGGATGCTTATATGAATCGCAACATTGGAGAACTATCTGGTGGACAACAACAACGTGTTTTTATTGCAAGAGCTTTAGTCAGTAATCCCAAATTGCTCATTTTAGATGAGCCAACTGTCGGCATTGATCACGAGAATGTGCAGTCATTTTATGATATGCTGGCGAAATTAAATCGGGAACAAGGAATTACGATGATTCTTGTCACACACGATGTCGATACGGTATCGAATCGCATCAGCCATGTGGCATGTTTGAATCAAACTATTCACTTCCACGGCTATAAAAATGAATTTGATAATATTTCTCTGGATGCGCTAGACGCTTGGTATGGCCATTCCGTGAGAAAGATTCATTAGAAGGAGCAGGCATATGATTGAAGCAATTTTACATTATGAATTTTTACAAAATGCCTTTTTCTCTGGATTATTAATTGGCATACTTGCGCCACTGCTGGGTGTGTTTATTGTTGTACGTAGGCTATCCTTGATTGCGGATGCTTTGTCGCATGTAACACTTGCAGGAATTGCTGGGAGCTTATACATTAGTCAATCAGTGACAGCCTTAGCAATGCTCAATCCTATTTATCTAGGAATACTAGCCTCTGTGAGTGGCTCTGTCTTGATTGAGCGTTTAAGACGTTTGTATAAGCACTATGAGGAGCTTGCCATTCCAATTATCATGTCAGGTGGTATTGGGATTAGCGCCATCTTTATTTCACTTGCCAGTGGTTTTAGCACAGATTTAATGAGTTATTTATTCGGCTCGGTTTCTGCTGTATCTCGTCAAGACTTATGGGTAGTGATTGGCATTGCTGCCATTGTGATTATCTTTTTGTTTTTATTTTTTAAAGAATTATTTGTTTTGTCTTTTGATGAGGAATATGCAAAAGCTAGTGGACTTCCGGCTCGTTGGGTTCATCTTTTATTTATGATTGTAACAGCACTTGTCATTGCGGCAAGTATGCGCATAGTTGGTATTTTACTTGTATCATCTCTGATGACATTGCCTGTTGCAGCAGCAATGCGCTTGGCAAAGGGCTTTAAACAAACCATCATTTTTGCCATTGTTTTTGGAGAAACAGCTGTACTAATTGGTCTAATTAGCGCATTTTATATGGATTTAGCGCCAGGAGGCACGATTGTTGTCACTTCTATTCTGATTTTGTTACTTGTAATCCTAGGGAAGAAAGTAGCACTTAAAATGGCTGCAAAGCAGGGGGAGGTAGCGCAATGAATATTTCAAGAGCGTGGGAAATATTAAAGGAAAATGGCTATAAAAAAACAGATAAACGGGAGTTAATATTAGATATGTTTGCAGCAACAGATAAATATCTAACAGCCCGTGATTTATTGGATGTTTTAAAAAAAGATTTTCCGGGAATGAGTTTTGATACTATTTATCGTAACCTTGCTACTTTTGTGAAACTTGGGATATTAGAAGAAACAGAGCTATCCGGGGAACGTAATTTCCGTATGCACTGTGAATCTGCGCATCATCACCATCATTTTATCTGTATGGACTGTGGCAACGTCAAAGAGCTTAATCTTTGTCCAATGGAAATGTTAGGTGAAAAATTGCCTGATTATGAAATTGAAAATCATAAGTTTGAAATATATGGTAAATGTCCTGATTGTAAGCATGACACTCTGTCACATTAAATGTTGACAGAGTTTTTTTCTATGTAAGAAGAGGGTGCCAATAGAAGGCTACCCTCTAAAAGGATTAAGCTACTGCCACTCGACGAATCGCAACAATTTTATTGCAATCTACGATTAAAGGAGAAGCAGCTGCTGCACCTGGCTCAAGGAAGTATGCACAGCAATTTCTTGGATCGAAGGAAATGAAAGTCACACCTAAGAAGCTAATACCTCCAGATAAGAAGATATCTAGTGTAGTAGCTAGCTCTAATTTTCTTAATTGGTGACAAATACAGCCTCTACAGTTGCTGCTCATTCTTGGTGTACATTTTTCTTCTTTTTTACAATGACATTTTTCCTCTTTTTTAGGACATTTACAGCCTTGCCAGTTCATATGTGACATATATCTTTTATCTTCCATTGTCTAGACCTCCCTTCCTCTAGTTTCGTAAGGGTAACCCTTACAGTAATAATCTATGTTTGGTGCATAGCTAGAGGCTGGCGATATGTCCGATAGGCTGCTTAAAAATCTATATTTTTCTCAAAAACTTTTCCAATGTGTAAAGCCCTAAGCTGAGATATTGCTATAAACATCTAATCAAGCTAATGGTATGGGGATAGATTTCTTATTTCCTTCTACAAGCGCGAAAAAAAGATGAATCTTTACATTTCTGTAAAGATTCATCTTTTAAATAGAAGTTTATTGATGTTTTTGTTGGAAATCTACCATGAAATCTCGTAAAGCTTCACATGCCTCAAGGGGCACTGCATTATAAGTGGAAGCACGACAACCACCTACAGAACGATGTCCATTTAGCCCAACAAAACCTGCTGCCTTTGCCTCTACAAGGAATAATTTTTCCAGCTCCTCATCTGCAACACGGAATGTAATGTTCATTAAAGAACGGCTTTCTGGTGTGGCATGGCCTTTGTAGAAACCATTACTATTGTCAATGGCATCATAAATGACTTTAGCCTTTAATTCATTATGTTTCTCAATTTCTGCTACGCCGCCTTTAGCTTCAACCCATTTTAACACCTCGCCTAGCATATAGATCCCAAATGTTGGAGGTGTATTATAAAGTGAATTACTATCAGCATGTGTTGTATACTTTAGCATCGTCGGAATATTTTTATTGGCTTTTTCAAGTAAATCTTTGCGAATAATTACGACCGTTACACCTGAAGGACCAAGGTTTTTTTGAGCACCAGCATAGATGATTCCGAACTTTTCAATATCAACTGGTTTTGATAGGATGTCACTTGACATATCTGCCACTAATGGAACATTTCCTGTATCAGGGTAGTTTTTCCATTGCGTACCATATATCGTATTATTGGATGTGATGTGAACATATGCATCATCTTCATTGAATTGAATATCTTCTAAAGCAGGAATATTGCGGTATTGGTTTTCTTTTGTGCTTGCAGCTTCAACAGGTGTCCCAAATAATTTAGCTTCCTTAAAAGCTTTCTCAGACCATGAGCCTGATAATACATAGCTAGCTTTTTGCTCAGTTGTTAAGAAGTTCATAGGCACCATTGTAAACTGAAGGCTTGCTCCACCCTGTAAGAATAGTACCTCATAGTTTTCAGGAATAGCATAAAGTTTTTTTAATAAAGTAATGGCTTCGTTATGTACTTCATCAAAAATGGCACTACGGTGACTCATTTCCATAATGGACATACCTGAATCACGGAAGTTTACTAATTGCTGTTGAGCATTTTCTAATACTTCTTGTGGTAGAGCAGATGGACCTGCGTTGAAATTGTATGCACGTTGTGTCAAAGTGGTACACTCCTTGTTTGGTTAATAACAGAACTTTACTGGATTATAACCTAATTTTCAAGAGAAAAAATAAAATTCTTAATATTTGAGCGGAATGGAGACAGACTCGCAACAAAATGTACACATTTAAGCAGGGATTTTTCATTAAAAACGAACAAATAGAAAGTTATTTTTGAAATTAAGTGATATTTTCCGTATATTAAATATTTTTTATTACCATAAAAACGATAATGTTCGTGTTTTAATTTACAAATATTCCCTTCTTGGGAGTGTGAAACCTACAGGCTAAAGCAAAACCATTAAAATCGATTGTTAGAGAAAACTCCTTATTACTTTACGAGAGATAAGCAGGTTTTTGTATAGTATTATAAAGAAAAGAAAAAGAGGTGTTCAGGATGTTTACAGTAGAGAAAGCTTGTTTAGTAGTTGTAGATGTGCAAGGAAAGTTAGCAACAATTGTTGATGACAGTGAAATGGTAATTGAAAATGTGGCAAAGCTCGTACAAGCAATGCAGGCACTGGAAGTACCTATTTTATGGCTAGAACAAAATCCAAGTCGTTTAGGCGGAACGGCTCTTGAGATTGCTCAGCATTTAGAAGGGCAACCGATTCCTAAAATGGCCTTTAGTGCGTGCCAAGAAGAGGCATTTGTAGAGGCGATGAAGGAAAATGGACGTACTCAATTCATTGTGACAGGTATCGAAACACATATTTGTGTGTACCAATCGGCAAGACACCTGAAAGAACAAGGATTTGAAGTAGAGGTTGTTGTAGATGCAGTATCTTCTCGAACAAAGGCAAATAAAGAAATTGGGCTTACAAAGATGCATGCGCTTGGTATTTACCCAACTAGCACCGAAATGATCTTGTATGAACTACTACAACGTGCAGATCATGAACATTTTAAAACCATTTTGAAGCTTGTTAAATAACGCAAATTAAAATTGAAACAATTGGTATGTTTATTCCATTCATTGTAATAACAATTTTGCTTTCAAGAGAAATATATACAAAGAAATTGGGTTAGATTGAATAAATGTAGACGTCTAATGGGTCTATAGACACTTATTGGGCATCTTTTTTATTTTAGGGCTAGATTATGTGTGACATTACTCATATAAAAACTTAGCCATTCCATTTGTTGTATACTATAATTAAAAATCGGGAATTCGTTATGGGTAAATAACTTTTAATTAGGATGATGACTATGAAAAAAAATGTGAGATGGTTACTGTTAATAGTTAGTGTCGTTCTTATTTCAATAAGTTGTACAGGTAAAGAAGTAGCTCTACAAAAAGAACCCCTTTCACCAACAGAACAATTTGTTATTCAAAATTTACTGAATGATGAAGGGTTAATAAGCACGGATTTAACAAGCCAGAAAGATTTATTTTTATCGGAATCAGTAGGACTATGGCTTGCTTACTTATTAGAAAAAGGCGATCGTGCTCGTTTCGATGCCCAGGTCAATGTTCTGAAATCCTACTTTTTAAAAAGCGACTTTATTGTCTGGCGACTAGAAGGCACAAAAAAAGCCACAGTTAATGCCCTCATTGATGATTTGCGAATCATCCGTGTTTTACTAGAAGCAGGTGAAAAGTGGCATGAATCAACGTATGTCCAACTAGGAAAAAAAATTGGCGAAAATTTGATCCTACATGGAATAAATGAAGGGTTATTTGTGGATTATGTAGATGTTTCAAGCCATGCACAAGCCAACACATTGACAATGAGTTATCTAATGCCTTCCGCTTTTTATACAATGGAAAAACATGGATTATTGTCTCAACAGCAAGTCCAAGATCAGTTAGCTATTTTACAAAATGCCCCTCTCGCTGAAGAAGGATTCTATCCAAAGTATTATGATATTCCCTCTAAAAGTTATAGATTTGATGAAGAACTGCACATGATTGATCAATTATATGTAGCCTATCATATGGCTTCTATTGATGGAGATACTGAACCTTTTAAACGCTGGCTGTTAAATCTGTTGAAAAGAGACGGGAAATTATATGGGCGTTATAATGCACAAACGAATCAACCAACCGTGAGCTATGAGTCTCCTGCTGTGTATGCAATGGCAGCTCGATATATGCTCGTTTTAGAAGAGCAGCAAAAAGCACAGATGTTCATTGAGAAAATGTTATCGCTAAAAGATCCTACTACAGGTTTTGTTGAAAAAAATACACAATCAACGCATAGTTTTGATAATTTACTACCACTATTAGCAGAAAGGGAGGTAGAAAATGCGATTAACAATGAATAGAAATAGAGCAATTTTGATATATGGGTCAATTTTAATCTTACTATTACAAATACCTGCCTATTTTTTATTGCGTCAGGATGCAGAAGGTTATTTACTTTACTTGTTTTTAATGCTTCTAATAGTGCTTACTCTTTGGAGAGGCATGGTATTTGGGCTTATTAGCAGTCTCATCTTTATTTTTATTACAGGTTCAACATTGCTCTATACGGGAATAACGGGAACAATGACATTTCTAAACCCTTCATTTTCCATGCAGTTTTTTTTCCTTTATGGCATCGTACTATTACTACTCATACTTTGTGCAGGAAAAGTGCATGAATTAATGACTGAACAGGCAAGCTACATAAAAAAATTACAAGAAGATGTTAGAAACTATGTAGCAATTGATGTGGAAACAGGGTTTGATAATGAAACACGTATGCGAATAACTGTGAATGAAGAGATGCGTAGAGCAGATAGGCATAAGCACACTTTTGTCTTTATCATTTTAAAACTTGAGAATTATGATCAATTTCAAAGGCTTTACGGGGCTAAAGAAGTACAACACTTATGGCAACAACTTTCTCAAAGGATACATCAAACGGTTAGACAAACAGATAAAAAATTTCGGTTTCGCGAAAATCATATTGGGTTATTATTAATTGATACAACAGACCAGTATATGGAAGTTATTTATAATAAATTAGACCAAGCCTTAAAAAACCATCAATTGTTAAACGGAAAATGGGTAACACTAAATTATAAAACTAGTTTCTATACGTATCTTCCACTAACGGAGTCGACGTTCGATGAAATTTTATCGGATCTGGAAAGAGAGATGAAAACAAATGCGCTCTAATTATAGCTTTTGGATCGCCATTGGATTGCTTTGTTTTTATACGTTCACTATATGTGACTCTGTACTAGCAGCCGAAAAAAATAGTGACACTGCATTGATTTATGTCACAAGTTCCAACCAGCCTACTATCGATGTATTGGCATTACAAGACATGCTTGAAAATTTTACGTCAGTAGATGTTTTATCCATAGAAGATGTAAACGAACAGATGCTTCAATCTTATAAACGCCTTGTTGTTATGAATAACTATCCAACTAGAATTCCTCCAAATGCCTTGTCTGCAATAAATCAATTCTCAGGATCAGCCATTTTGATTGGTGAAAATGCATTTCAGTTTGCTCCTTTTTCAAAATGGAAGGAGGGCCCCATAGTGGAACTTCGAGCTATTGGGGGAGAAGTATTAAATAATCCTATAAAATGGAAAAGTGTAATACCATCAGGGGATTTTGACATAGTAGAGAGAGCTACCTCTTTAAATAAGACATACCCTTTTATCGTCAAAAAAAATAATTGGTCTTTTATAGGTGATTTTATTAATAAAGATACAATGCAATATCAGTGGCCAGCGATCATGGGGGAGCTTTTGCAAATAGCAAAGCCTCAGACACATCCCGCTTTTATTGTTTTATCAGATATTAATATGAAGACAGATATGCAAAAGTTAAAAAAGCTCGTGCTGGAGTTTTCAGCAAAAAAATTACCGATTGCACTTGAAGTGACACCTATTGTAGTAGATGAAAGCGATAAAAGATCCTACTATTTGCACGAAAATAAAAAACTATTAAGTTATCTACAAAAATTACAAAAGGAAGGTTATGTATTTATCCTTTCTTCTTCTAATTCAACTGAAAAAAACCTTGAGTATTTAGTACTACGTAAAATCTATCCTACTATCAGTCAGGGGGATAGCTCCCTTTTTACCAGTAGTATTCAGCAGGACAGTCGGCAATTATTTATGACACAAAGCGAAGATAACCATACAATTTATCCGATTACAGCGGGATCTATGGCAGATATAGAAACATATTCTTTCTATCCAGTAAAACAAAAGATAAACCTTTTATTAAAAGTTCCTAGTTCTATCATCGGTATTCAATATCCTGCCTATTTTAATGCTTCCTATGTGCAGGAGCTTGCCGCTTATTTAAGCGAACATCCACAAATTGAACTACTTAATCTCAGACAGACGAAGCAACAAGTAATATCCAAAAATGTTTCGATTAAGCAACATGAAAATGGTGAACAAACAATACAATTAGCATTTACAAAAATCGAACGTTTAAAAATATTATTTGATGAACGACCATTTGAATTAATTTTATGGGCGCTTGTCTTGATTGTTTCGCTGTTTGTCACATTATTTTTTATTAGTACCTTGCGTTTACGTATTACCTTACGTAAGAGATTATTTGAGGAGAGGAAAACAAATGGCTAATACCTTATTTTTTATATCACTTTTCCTCATTTGGATCATGCTGCTATATCATATGTTTTTAATGGAGGGTGGTTACTTACACTTTCGTACTTTTGAAAAGCCAATTGATGACTGGGCTAAAAAAATGGACAAGGTTCCCTCAGTCAGTGTCTTTATACCAGCGCACAATGAAGCACTTGTGATTGAACAAACACTACGAGCCATGTCACGACTATATTATCCGAAAGATCAACTAGAGGTAATTGTCATTAATGATAATTCTTCAGATGAAACTGGTGCTATTGCAGCGCGGTACGCAGAAAAGTTCCCATTTATTCGTGTCATTGAAACAGTAGAGCCAAACAAAGGGAAGGGGAAATCCTCTGCCCTCAATTCGGCACTAGCTGATTCCACAGGGGATATCGTTGTTGTTTATGATGCTGATAATACACCTGAACGTATGGCCGTTTGGTATTTAGTGATGGGTCTCATGAATGATTCAAAAGCGGCTGCCACTGTGGGGAAATTTCGCGTTATTAATGCAGCAGAAACATGGTTAACTCGTTTTATTAATATCGAAACGATTTGTTTCCAGTGGATGGCCCAAGGCGGTCGTTGGAAATGGTTTAAGGTGGCAACTATACCTGGTACCAATTTTGCAATCCGACGGACAGTTTTGGAGCAATTAGGCGGTTGGGATGTAAAAGCATTGGCTGAGGATACAGAGCTAACCATCCGTGTTTACAATTTAGGCTACCATATTCGTTTTTTCCCAAAAGCCATTACGTGGGAGCAAGAACCAGAAACCTTAAAAGTATGGTGGAAACAGCGCACTAGATGGGCAAGAGGTAATCAATATGTAGTGCTGAAATTTTTAAGTCAATTCTTCACACTAAAAAGAAAAAGTATCATGTTTGATTTATTTTATTTCTTTTTTACGTATTTTTTATTTTTCTTTGGTGTCATTTTATCCAATGCCCTATTTATTATTAATTTATTTTATGATATTGGATTGACCGTTGGCGACATTGCCCTTGTTTTATGGGTTTTAGCCTTCTTACTGTTTCTAGGTGAAGTAATGATTACCTTAAGTATTGAAAAAACAGAAATGAATCGGAAAAATTTCTTTTATGTCATACTTATGTATTTTACCTATTCTCAAATGTGGATTGTGCTAGTCGTTTGGTCATTACTATTAGAAATAAAGCGCATGTTTACTGGTCAAGAAGTTCAATGGTATAAAACAGAGCGTTTTTCCAAGCAATCAGATAAAGGAGCAGAATAATGAGAACTAAATTCTTCTATTTGTGCTTATTTTGTATTGGTTTTTTTAGTTTTGCTAACAATGCAGTTGCAGCTACCATTACCGTAGATGACAACACAATTGTAATAGAAGGCAATCAACAGCAGAAAAAGCCCTTACTAGCACAGCCAATCGAATTACTGGGACCTTCTTCGTCAAGAGATTTTTATTACAATCTAAACGAGGATGTCCCATCCAATAACCAGAAAGTGACATTTCAAATCCAGCATTCTGAGCTACTTATAGCACCATCCTCCTTCACAGTGAAAGTGGATGATATAGCAATTAAAACCGTTCCATTGAAAGCAGATTCATTAAAACAGACTGTTACCGTTAACCTTCCAAAAGAAGCACTACTAAAGGGTTCTCATAAAATCACAGCTAGTTTTTATGGAATTATTAAGGAAGGAATTTGTGTGCCTCCTGGCAACGCAGGTAATTGGCTACGTATTGAAATACTATCGTCTATATCAGCATTTAGTGAGGAAAGTGATGCTTGGTCATTAAATAGCTATCCTGCTGCGTTTTTAGGCTATGAGGGATATGCTACGACGGTTATTGTACCAAAGCAGACCTCTGAGGCCACTTTAAACAGTGCATATCAGCTCGCTGCCTTTTTATCCGAACATGGTGACACAGATGTACAGATTGAGCGTGAAGATGCTATTAATAAGATAAGAGGTCCTATTATCATTGTAGGGGCAAAAAAGGAATTTAGTACAAGCCTATTAAAAAGATGTTAGCAAACATAAGCGTTGAGCAAGATACTATGACACTTACGATGCAGGAGCTACTGAATACAAATTCGAATCGAAAAGTACCTCTTTTAGCTGTAACCTCTTCAAATGGCCAAGCTATTGAGGAGCGACTATCTTTTTTAACCGAAGCAAGCTTATTCGAGCAATTAATTGGTGATACATTAGCGATTAGCGATGTTCCTAAAATAGAAGAGTCATCTGATACGACGATTTCATTTAAGCAATTTGGCTTTGAGGATCGACTTTTATCCAGCCAAGCGACAATGACACCTCATTATTATGTGTCGTTGCCAAAGTTAGAGGCAAACAAGGAAGCTTTTATGCGCTTGATCGTTAAAAAATCAGCAACAATACCTGACAGTAAAGAGGATGAGGATCGAAAATTAGAATTGATCGCGTATATCAATAATGTTCCACATGCAGTAGATTTACGAAAATTAGAACAGACTACAACAGATATGTATGAGGCCATTATACCGATCCAAACAAATGTGCTCAACAAACTTTCAATGACCGATATTCAGTTTGAAGTGACAGGCTTTCAACTAGAGGATCCTTGCGAAACAACCAATGAACGCTATTGGATTTACATTGATAGTGATAGCACATTATCGATTACAAAAGATGATGCTGAACCAACGTTTACCTTACGTGATTTTCCTAATGCTTTTCATGAAAATACGTTAATCGTTATACCTGATAATGGAGGAATTGACGATACAACTATGGTATCACTTTATAAATCGTTAATGACGAATGGTAACATGGCAAAAACCTCGCTGATGAAGGATAAAAATGTGACAGAGGAAGCTTTACAAGGGCATGCAGTCATTTTTATGGGAGGGATGGAACAGCTAACATGGCTTGCCAAGCAATCCTCAAAAATCCCTCACACATCTGAGCAGCTTATCTCACAAGGGTTTTTACCTGAGGCAATTGGCCAATATGTGTTCATAACGAAAAATTTCTGGCAGCTTAAAGAACCTTTATTATGGATTCATTCATTAGAAAATGCCTCTGTAAAAGGTAACTTTTATGCTCACTTGAAAGAGACGAATTCACAGACAGACGCTGCGATTGAAACAAAAGAAGGACAATTTGTCGTAGCCGTTGATCAAAATGCTGATAAGGAAGACGGGAAAGTAGCTAAAAAAGGTGAAATATCCTATGTTTTAATTGCAGAATTTGTTGGGCTCATCCTTGTCATTGCAGTTATCCTGTATATCATCCTTCGTAAACGAAAGAAAAATCAACTGAAACAATAAAAGCAAAGTCGCGAATGTGCGACTTTGCTTTTTTATGCAGGCATGTCCGTTGGTGTTGGTTTTGCATAGCCCTCTTTATACGTGTCATCAATGAACTGACGAATTTCTTTTAAGCTCTTGCCTTCTTTGTGCAGTTGTGCTGATTGGACAGCAATCTCTAAGCACACTAAACAACGCGTCCCATGATCATCCCAAACAATCGAACCATCCTCACGTTTTTCCTGAATAAAGCAATTTAAATTATTTTTATGGCCAGCAGATTCCCCACAGCCGCAATAGCATGGCATCCATTCGAGAATCTCTGTTGATTGTCCAGCGATTTGATAGACTAAGCGTATATTTTCTTGCTTGCCCTCTAAAAAGGTTGGTAGGACGTCTGCAGAAGCTGTTTCTTCTTGGATATCACCAGATGCCTCTGCATGGTCATGACCTTCATGTGAAGCGTCATTTGCTTTAGGAGATGTTTCAGCACTGTTTTTATTTTCTCCACAAGCACTTAATAACAGTAACGCCAATACAACAAAAATAGTAATCGATTTCTTCAAAAATAGCGCCTCCTACATGTTTACAATACTTCCATTATAACATCGTTTTCATAAACATTTACAGACGCCTCGTTGAAAATCAGTGAAATATATCTAATCCACGTGTTTTGTTCATGAAATGTTCCATTTTCTCGCTCAATAATTTTTTTAAGAAGAATCCGAACAGGATAAAAATGAACCAGAAACCAAATAGGAAGATGAGGTCCATCCAGACTGTTGACCAAATAATTCCGCCGACAGCTTCACGCATCATTTCAATCGCATACGTAAATGGTAAAAAAGGGTTGATTATTTGGAAGAACCTCGGCAATAACTCGACAGGATAGGTTCCACCAGAGCCTGCAATTTGTAACACAAGCATCACAATTGCTAGTGCTTTTCCTACATTACCGAAGACGGATACGAGTGTATAGACAACCGTTACAAATACGAGACTAATAAAAAGTCCAAATAAGATAAAGTAGGCAGGTGCTTGAATGGAGCCGTCTACTAAGAAAATATCTCCAATGGTAATAATGAGAGTTTGAATAAACGAGAAAGTTGCAAATGTTAAGAGTCGACCAAAGTAAATTTCTCGAATACTATAAGATGTATCTCCATGGAGATTCACAGACAATAATGAAATTAACAGTAAACAGCCTACCCAAATAGATAGTACTGTGTAAAACGGTGTCATGGCTGTTCCATAGTTCGCAATAGGGAATACGCGATGTTCCTTTAATTTAATAGGCTCCTCAAAGAAATCACGTTCGGCGTTGACATCATTTTTTAGTAATTGCACAATCTCTGCTAGATCCGCTTCTTCTTCTAAAGTTCGTAGCTTATTCGCTAATTCTTTGATTTTAGCACTTAAAGTTGGAAATTCAGTTTGTATTTTTTGAATAGCTTGATTTGCTGTTCCTAGCGTGTTTTTGGCCTGTGTCAATTTATCTGTTGTCTGAGGTATGAATTGTTTTACATTTGTCAGCATGGTAGAAGCGTTAGTTAAAGTTTGTTTCGCACTGGTAAGGGTAGATCGAATTTGTGGCTCTAGACTTTCGTTATAGTAGGATAAGAATTTTTGTAAATTAGCTGTAGCATTTTGTGCGATTTGCTGAATAGCTGTAATGTCTTGCTTGATAACATCTTTATCAATTGGCTTTAATTGATCCACTTTATTTAGTAAATCGTCATGTAGAGTCTGTAATTGTTGTAATGAGTTAAGCGCATTTGACGTAGAATCAATGAAGTTTGGAGGATTTTCCAAAGCTTCGAGAATGGCTGTAAGCTGTTCGATGATGGGTTGATTCGCTTCTGCATTACTTTCCTGTAAAGAACCAATAATGGTTGTTAAAGAGTCTTCTAATTGCTTACGAGTCGAAGCATCTGCCTGAATTAATTTTTGCAGTGCCTCAAGCGTTTGAATACTCTTGTTTATGTTGTCTTTAGAAGTTGACAATTGATTTTTAAGTGCCTCTTTCGTTTGCGTAATGGAGGCAGGGTCAAAATTTATACGATTGAGCTTATTGATGATCTCTGTAAAATGTTGGGCAATATTTTGAACAGTTGTGACATCCTTTTTGATGATAGGGGATAGTTCATTAAATAAAGCATCTGCTTCATTCACTAAATGTAAACCCCTTTGAATGGTAGTTAAACCATCTGTTGTTAGTTGTTCCACCTGAGGAACTTGTGTCAGTGCCTGATTAAGTAATTGATTTGCCTCTTTTCCTTGAGTAGAGGCTTGCGTTAAAAATGAATTAATATCAGGCAAATGCTGTTCGATAGTAAAAACATAATTTTCGAATTTGCGGAAATCAGGAATGTCACGTTCCATTTCAATTCCAATTGTATTAAAAATAGAAAAAAGTGTCCCATTGACGGTGGATACAAATTCATTCGAAACCTGCTGTGTAAGTACGCTCGCTCCTTTACTTGTAATTTTAGGGGCAATAGGATTCTTTTTTTCATTTACATAATAATCAATATGGGCCTTCGTTGGTTGGTCGGTTAAAATAGAGGTTAGTTTTTGCGAAAAATCATTTGGAATGATTATGACTGCAAAGTAATCACCATTTTTTAATTGTTCCTTAGCTTTTTTCTCTGTTTCGAGCTTCCAAGTAAAGCTTTTATTCGTACGTAAAGTCTCAATTACTTCATTTCCGACATTAATTGCTTCATCTCTTACCGTGGTTCCCGTATCTTCATTGACAATCGCGATTTTCATATTAGAGGTGTGAGCGTAAGGGTCCATGGAGGCATAAATATTTAGCCAAGCATAAAGAGATGGAAGAAAAATTAGTCCACCTATAATGACAGCTACGACCCAGTTTGTGACAATATTACGGATATCTTTTGTATAAATTTGAAAAACATGCTGGAACGAGTTTTTCATCATGATCACCCCACATTCAAATTTGCATGAACTCTCACTATGTATGTTCCCAAATATACTTGAAATTATGTTATAAATGTGAAATATCTTCATTTAAAGGCGAATTAGTTTACTAGGTTTTCAAAACAATTTATAATCAATCGCGAATGCACTAAAACTAGGGCTTTTAGTGTAAAAAAGGAGGTCACTACTTTAGTGAAAAAATTATTAATTATTGGTTCAGTAATTGTTGTTTTATTTGCAGCAATTATTGTGCTTACCAACGTCTCAAACAAAAGTAAATTAGAAAGCGCAAATAACCCTTATGGCGATAAAAAGCTAAAACAAGAAACAATTGATCAATTGGATGATGAAAACTATCAAAACATTATGTTACCAGACGAACTAGAAGCTAAAATTAAAGCGGGTGAACCGGTTAATGCTTACTTCTTCAGTCCAATCTGTGTACACTGTCAAGCATTTACACCAGTATTAATGCCAATTGCCGATGAGCTTGGTGTTGATATTGCTCAATTGAATGTCTATGAATACGATGATCTATGGGAAAAATATAATATTGAAGCAACACCAACATTCATTCGTTTCGAAGATGGTAAAGAAGTAAATCGCTTTGTAGGAGCTCTTAAAGAAGAAGATTTAAGAACGTTCTTAAATACGGTTGTGCTAAATAAATAGAAAAGGAAGAGACTGTATCATAATTATTTAGATACGGTCTCTTATGTTTTTGTAGTGTATACTAAAAATACTGAATAGTTGTACACTGGAGGAATGATGAATGTCAATGGATGATTATTTTTATAATGGTGAACTGATGAAATGCTATGAATTAGCGAAGCAGGTGACAAACGAAGAGGACAAAGTATTGGCACAAAAATATATTCGACTATTAGAAGAATATGAATATGATCGTTATCCAAAGCCAACTGCTCATATCGAAGTACAGCATGTGGAACGAGCTGATGAAAGCTATCCAGAATCAGATCTAGTTGTAGAAATACGAGCAATAAAAGATGAAGAGGCATTTGCGAAGCGTATTCAGCAATTGGAGGAAGTCGCAAAAACTGGAACATCAGCTGACAAAGCGCAATCCTTTTTTACACAAGGAGAGCTGTTCTTATTCGCACATCATTACAATGAAAGCGTTCACTGTTTTCAGCAAGCAGTAAAGGAAAACCCAAATAAGGCTGTCTACTGGGGGATCACAGGGCAGACGATGCACCGCTTTGGCTGGATGCCATTTGATGCCCTCGGTTATTTGGAGCAAGCGATTCAGCTAGATCCAACAAATCCTCGTTGGAAATGGAATAGAGCCCTCGTACTTATTCAATTGGCAAAAGATTTGCAAATGGCTCCATTTATAGCGAATGCTGCACTGACATTGGAGGATGCGCTAGCTTCTTGTGGTGAAGAGCAAAAATCATTGAAAGCTGCTATTCAAAATACAATCGACAATATGGATAGCTATGTTTTCTCATAAAATAATTGGATGTCTCCAAAGTATATGGAGTCATCCTTTTTACTTAAAAATCAAGTGAGCGGGGTTCGTTGCCATATTTCACAATCATGGTATGATAAGAAAGAAAATGATTTGTTGATATAAAGGACGGATTTTTTATGGCACAAGAAGCGGCAAATAAGTTTATAGAAAACGTATGTAATCATTTAGTTCGCAATATGAATATTACAAAAGTGGAAGAGCATTTTAAAGAAACAATTACTATGCAGCGACAATCAGCCGCAACATCTATGGACTTTTGGGACATGTTGATGATTAATATGCTTTATTTTACTGAGAATGAACAGGCTTGGGAGCAGGAATTTCTAAATATGCTTCAAGCTAAGGAGTGGCTAAAGCCATCAGCTCTTGAAGAGGAATTATTAATGCATCAGATGCGAATTCGTCAACAAGTGGCAGAGCAATTGGATGCTGCAAAGAATTTATTCCATAAGCAATATGAGACAGAAGGCATGACAGAGGAAGCGATTATTTATGACTATGCCTATAGCTCTGCTGGACATTCCATGCGTATGGATTTATTAACCGTGCTTGTATCCACGCCAGAGCAATCAAAAATACTCTTTGATGCAGATCCACAAGAAACGATACGAATTGTCAATGGCTATATTGCCTACCATACAGATGGATTAATTAATAAAACAAAATTACACTAATTTTGTTACAAAGCTTCACGCGAAAGGAATTTGATTAAATGAATACACCATTTACTTTTAACCATACACAACCAACAAATATGGACCCTACGAAGAAGTACCCTGCTATTTTTTTGCTTCATGGCATGGGCAGCCATGAAGATGATTTACCACAATTAGTGCAGGATTTTCAAGAGCAATGTCATATATTTAGCTTACGAGGGCCAATTACGCAACATCCCGGCTATGCTTTTTTTACCATTCAAGAGGTGGGGCAACCGGATCGTGCAATCTTCGATAAAGTGTTGATTGCATTGCAACGATTTATATTAGAGGCCATCGAAGAATATCAAATCGATCCTCATAAAGTATTTGTTTTAGGCTTTAGCCAAGGTGCGGTTTTAGCACAATCACTTGCCTTTGTGATGGGGAATTTAGTGACGGGTATTGTTGCATTAAGTGGCTATACGCCAAAGTTTGTGACGGAGGAATACGCTATTCGTTCTGTAGAACATTTACATGCTTTTATTTCGCACGGTGATTATGATTATGTAATACCTTCTCAATGGGGAATGGAAAGCAAGGAGATCTTTGAACAATTTGGTGCCAAAGTGACATTTAAACAATACCCAGATGGACATGGTGTAACACCTGATAATCTACGTGATCTAGTGGCATTTTTAGCGAAGCAACTTCAGAAAGAAATTCAATAAAAGGAAATCCGAGGCAAAAATTTGTCTCGGTTTTTTTGGCTATCGTAATATAACCTATTCTCAAATTATTTTTCTCCAATAGTGTTTGGAAGAATCGAGGCAAGAAGGTTCAAATTCACGTCAGTCGGTGGTATCATAGTAGATGTTGTGAATGAACGTGCTTTGTTAGATGAAAAACATGTACTTTATGTGAAAAGAGAGACAGAACAGATCTAAAAGGGGTAAAATAATAATTTGATGTGCTAGATGCAAATTTTGTCGCTTTCTATCGATGAAAGCGTGTAGAAATTATGGAGAAAAGGAATTAAGCTGAATGGAACAAAATCTGAAAACGGAGTATAAACCACTATCCTCCGAAAAAACAAGAGGGAAGTCATCACGTTCTTCTATTTTAGCGCAAACCGTCAAGACAGGGATTATCAAATCCAATTTAATACCTATGTGGGCTGGTTTAACGCTAGGCATGTACAAAAATAAAATGACATTTGTAGACAATATACCAGAAATTATTTTTTCAACAATCGGTTCCGCCCTTGTCATTGGAGCTGCGGGGGCCTTTAATAATGTCTATGATCGTGATATTGATGCAATTATGCCTCGAACACAAAGCAGACCAACTGTAACAGGCGAAATGTCAGCAAAATCGACGTTATCATTAGCTGTTGTAATGTTAATTATTGGCGTAGCTGTGTTGGCACTTGCTTCACCTTTAGCAGCGGCATTTGGATTATTAGGCGTTTTCCTATATGTAGTCCCTTATACAATGTGGACAAAGCGTCGTACGATATATAATACAGAAATCGGTAGTATTAGTGGTGCGGTGCCACCATTAATAGGTTGGTCTGCTGTATCTACAGATATTACACACCCAGCGATACTTGGTTTATTTTTTGTTATGGTCATTTGGCAAATGCCTCACTTTTATGCTATTGCCATTCGCAAACGTATAGACTATGAAGCAGCCAGTGTACCCATGCTACCAGTTATCAAAGGGATGCGTCGAACATATTATCAAACCAATTTCTATTTAATACTATTGATTCTATCAAGCTTTTTATTTGGCTCACTAAGTGTAGGCATCATGCTTGTGGCATTGATTTTAAGTGTTGCTTGGCTAGTGATGAGTATTTACGGTTATCATAGTAATACAGATCAAGTGAAATGGGCTACCAAAATGTTTGTTTTTTCCCTATTCCATATGACTATACTATTCACAACTGTTATTGTGTACTCGCTAGTAGGAGTTATTTTTAAGTTATATTAATTTTTCAAAAATTGCCCTGAAAAAAATAAAGTTGTGCGAAAACAATTGCGAAAATAAAAACCAACAAGTTTACTCGTTACTTGTTGGTTTTTTATTGTCGACAGAAATGATTTGGCGGCTAGGCCACTCGAATGCATGTAACTGTCCGCCAAACACAGCTCCACCATCAATGCCAATAATATTATTTTCTCCGAAATAAACATGATAATCAGTTGGATCATGATGCAGGTTATACGTAGGGGTATGGCCGAAGATTACTGTTTTTTCCCCTTGATAGCCTGCGTGGAATTCATCACGAATCCAAAGTAAGCGCATGGGGTCAGTTTCGGCTATTGCAGCACCTGGCACAACGCCACCGTGGACGAAAATAGCATCTTCTAACTCAATATATATTTCAAATGTCTCGATTAACTGTAAATGTTCTTCAAGCTTAGGGAGCGTTTTAATAAAGCTAGGCAGAGTATTACTTTGGATGGCTTCCTCAAAGTCTGCCAACTGATAGCCATAGCTTGCTAATGTTGCCTCACCACCACAAAGCCCTACCCAATGGTTCCATGGCTTAGCAAGACCTGAACGGCATGCATTGAGCATGATCGCCTCATGATTGCCTAGTAAAACTCGTGCACCTTTTGTCTGTAATTCACTCACTAAATTTAACACACCACTAGAAGAGGGCCCTCTATCAATATAATCACCAAGAAGAAAAAGCTGGTCGTTCATTGGGTCATAGTTTGCTTTTAATAATAATTCTTCCAGTAGCCCTAATTCTCCATGTATGTCACTAATTGCTAGTATACGGTTCATTTACGAGCATCCTTTCTAATAGTACAGCTTTACCCTTAAGTATAGAGAATTATTCTACAAGTTTCGACTTTTCTAGCTTCTCCTAGCTTTTTTCATAGAATTTTTAAAGAAACAATTCTCTTACTACTATGTTTATCATATGAAGGATGTTTTTATGGCTTTATTCATTTGTCTAGAGAAGATGGGTGATGAGAGGAGGGAAATGCTTGAAACGTAACAGCAGAAGCAAATTGCAATGCTCCTACTGTTTGACTTAAAAATTATATCTGTAGTTTTTCCCATGCTTGCTTAGCTATTTGTTCATCAAATGTTGAAATGAGGCGAAAATTATTGCTGTCTAAAATGCGATAATGCTGACTGATGACGTTTTGCTGTAGTCGAAAACCACCATACTCCTGAATGTTTTTCCACCATATGTATCCACCCATTGTTTTCTCTTTTGGCTGCAATGTTCCATTATTTGCGATTAAATCTACAACCTCTAATGGATCACCACCAAGCTCATGCTGTAAAATCGTACTGTCTCTACACAATGTGCAAACTGTAACAGTGGTTGTCCAGCCAGCTAGTATACGGCCCTTTTCAATTTGGACAAGTGTTTTTTTTGATAATCCTAGTAAATCACTCATTTGATCCTGTGTGAAAGCTTTTTCTGTACGGATTAATTTCAGTTTTTCTGAAACGAGTGTGATTAATTGTTCACGATTCATCCTAACACCCCTTATTTTCAGATTGTTAAGTTCCATTATACATGAAAGTAAAGAAGCGTGTTTTTCTTTCACCTTGGGAAGTGGCAAAGGTCGCGTAAAATTAAAACAGACTGCCCCTAATGGACAGTCTGTTGGATGTTAGATTTCATATTTTTTTGTATCCGAGATCACCCTGAAGTGGATGCCTTTAATCTGTGCGCTGACTTTATGGCGGAGTGTATCGATATCCACAAGCTCCTCTTTATTTTTGACACACACAGCAATCTCTTGTAAAAGCTTTGTAAAAGATTCTTTAAATAGAGAGCGCATATTATCGAAATCTAAACTACGAAAACTCCCATCAATATCGAAAGCTTCAACTGAATTTAATTGCTTGGAAGCTCCTGCAAACCGATCATCGTAGACTGTGTAATTTTCATCTGTTACCACGATAATAAATAGAACTTCTCCCGTGATTGTTTTTAACTCAATATTTGTTTTGTGTTTTTTTACATCAGTAATAATGTGAATACCATCTGAATGATATAGCTTAAATAATGTCATGTGTATGGCCCCCTGCAACTAAAATCATTTTCTCTATTCATTATATAGTGAAATGGCTAATAATGGAATAAGGAATACTGTTTCCTACTGTTACGATTGAACCTCTGTTTTAAGAGGTAGACTTTTTCGAAGAGGACGAACCTCGATATAATGAATTTGATGACCTTGTTGCTCATAGATGCTAAAAATATAGGAGCCTAGCTCAATATTTTTTGATGCTTTAATGCCGTTATTCACAGTTAAGAACCAACCACCTAATGTTTCCACTTCTTCAGCATCCAGGGTAATGTTTAATAGATTTTCTACATCTTCCACAAGCATTTTTGCATTTAATAAATAGTGATGATCTGTAATTTTTCGAATATCCGCAATTTCATCATCATCAAACTCATCTCGAATTTCACCAACAATTTCTTCTAAAATATCTTCAACCGTTACAAGACCAGATGTACCACCATATTCATCCATTAGGATAGCCATATGGATTCGTTCCTTTTGCATACGTACAAGTAATTCTTGAATGGGCATTGTTTCAATTACGCGAATGACTGGATTTATGAAATCTTCTAGAACTAAGGAGTCGTCTGTAAGTTGTTCAAGTAGACCCTGCGTTAGTAGTTCTTTCGCATTGATGAAACCTAATATATTATCTCGGTCCCCATCATAGATCGGGTAACGCGTATATTTTTCAGAAGCGATGTAATGAATAATGTTTGTAAAAGATTCATTTTGTTCAATTCCAATAATTTCTGTTCGGGGAACCATGATTTCACGAGCAATACGTTCATCAAATTCAAAGACGTTATTGACATATTTGAGCTCAGATTTATTGATTTCACCACTCTTAAAGCTTTCAGACAGTAATAATCGCAATTCTTCCTCTGTATGAGATAGCTCATGTTCGCTAGCAGGTTTCATACCGAATAAGCCAACTAACACGCGTGCAGAACCGTTCAAGAACCAAATAAATGGATACATGATCTTATAGAAAAACATAATGGGTTTTGCGAAAAGAAGTGTAATGGATTCAGCTTTTTGAATGGCAGCTGTTTTTGGGGCTAATTCGCCGACCACTACATGTAAAAACGTAGCAATGGCAAAGGCTGTTCCAATTGTAAAGATCGTCATATATTTATCAGAAATGCCGATTATTTCGAATAGCGGGTGAAGCATAAATTCAAAAGTTTTTTCACCAACCATCCCGATACCAAGAGCGGTTACAGTAATCCCTAATTGACACGCTGATAAGTATTCATCTAAGTGTTGAACAACATGTTTAGCAGCAACTGCTTTTTTATTGCCTTCTGCAACCAGCTGATCGAGTCTTGAGGAACGTACTTTTACAATGGCAAATTCTGTTGCCACGAAAAAGCCTGTTAAAGCTAATAGAATGGTAAAAATCGATAGGTTTATTATGGTCTCCAAATAGTCGTTCTGTAAAAACAGAACGTCACCTCCTAATTATGAATGAGTAATAATAAAGATTGCATTAATGCAATACTTTCGGGTGAAACATTTTTCTTAATCGTTTCAATTTTTTTATCATCTTGCTTGTTCATTTGTGCGAGCAGAGATGTAACATCATGCTCTAAATCTTGCATTTTTAAACGAAGCACCTGTACATCGATTTCTTCATAGGGTGTGATGTTTAACTCATGTTGGATTTGTACAAGTGAAAGCCCCTGTTGTTTGCGCTGTTCAATAAATTGAAGCCGTTTAATCATGGCTTGGTCATAGTAGCGATAATTTGCTGCAGAACGTTCTGCATCTAGCAAACCAATATTTGTATAGTAATCAATTGTTCGTTTAGTAATGCCTGTTTTTTCTGCAAGCTCGCCAATCTTTAATTTTTCTGTCCCAATGCAAACACCTCCAAACCATCACGTGATACTTTGATTATAACGTGATGGTTTTAGTTTATTCAAATGATAGCCTTTGATATTTCGAAATTATAAAATTTTTTTCAAAAAAAGAACGTTTCTACCATGATTAAATGGTAGAGACGTTCCTAGGTTTAAGGAAGTAAATAAGTATCGTATAGGTGATGGAGTGCTTCCTCACCATTTTTTTGTAAGAGAATTTCATCATTATATGTAAGTGTTATGCTCATTTGTTGGCTATCAATTTTGTCGTCAATTATTTGACAGGTAACAGTCACAAAGCCTGATTCAGTAAGCTTTTCTTTCATATCGTCACTCCACGCCTGATCAGAAAATAGTGGAGGCTGCCAAGTACCTCTCACATGTAGCTCATTTTTTTCAAGGTCATAATCCCAGCGTATGTCACGTAAAATAGTTTTAAATAGGTCATTAACCGTAAACGATGTATCTTTATAGTTAATGTCTAGTGCACGTATTGCATGGACATCTCGGCTAACTGCACTAGCTGCGGAATTAGCAGCTGAATTGATGCCTGAGGCAGCATCTTTAATTTCTGAAAATCGACCACCACATCCAGAAAGTAGTGCGCAGATGCATGTGATACAAGCAACTTTTGTCATCCATTTCACAAGTAGTCCCTCCAGTCTAGTAAGTTGTTATAACTATCTTAACGAAAAGAAAAATATGAAGAAAGGGCATGAAGGCGGTAGTTTGTGACGGTTTTGCAACGATGCGACCTCCACTTGATTGTTCGGCATTTGAGAATTATATAAGTCTGAATATTTCGTAAAAAAACAAAAGAATGGGAGCGGTTTGTGATGAAAATTAATGATGAAATGCTTGATCGATTAGGAACATATTTTGTTTATCATGCTGTTTATGATACTTATGGGATTACGTTTGAAAACTTTGTGGAGCGTTGGCTACGAGGCATACTTGACATATAATGAGCTGTACTTTAAAAAACTCCTGGAAACAGGAGTTTTTATCTATAAAAAATACATATTTACTCTTAAACGAGATACTTTACTCATGCCTAATGATGCTATAATTGGCTTAATTGGTTACGTATCTATTACTTTCTATCTAAAGGGGATGATGCATATGAATTTATTGGGGAAAATTCTCACAACTGTCATTTGAACAGTAGGTATTCGCAGTTCTAACAGCTGTGAATATTTATCAAACAAAAAATTAAATGATTGAAACAGCTCAAAAAATGGCACAAGCAGAAACATCTAATAACGCGTACCAGATTCAAAATTTAATAAACAAGCACTTGATGTCATCTTACAACATATCGTTGTTACTGTGGCGCAAATTGACGAAGTGACAACTGCCTCTCTTTTAATTTAAAAGGAAACGGTAGAGGTAGTGTGGGCAGTGGAAAAATATGACGGCTGTCAGCCAGCAATCCTCAGCAGAAACAGGGGAGCTATTAGCAACGATGGAGCAGCAAAATCCCGCGGTTCAAAAAATATGGCAGAAAGCTTATCAGGTATGACGAACTCCTTACAACAAACACTAGCAAAATTCCATTTTTAGTAGAGAACTAAGGCTTCGTGTCATCTTCTGTACAACGGGATGACATACGGCTAAATTGTATGTTAATTACCATTAAAAATATTTTTCTGAATATTTAGTTATTTATTGACGCATAAATGCTATTATTTATTTAGTTGCTATAGGCAGGAGCTGGTACATATGAAATTACTACATAAAATTTTACTGACAACGTTATCTACAATGATGATTGTGTTCATCATTATTTTAAGTGTCAATATTGTAAAAACTAATTCATTAGCAGTGGAGGATGCACGACAGCTTGCTCAATCGCGGGCGTCCGAAAGTGCATATAAAATGCAAATGGAACTTGATTATGCGATGGATACAGCAAGGACAGTAGCCTCTAATCTCCAAGCAATGGTAGCCAATCATAAGGGAGATCGTGATTTAGCAAACGAGATGCTCAAACAATTACTCGAACACAATGACACCTTTCTAGGGGTTTGGACGATTTGGGAGCCAAATGCCTTTGATGGACAAGATGCTCATTTTGCCAATTTGAAAGGGCATGATGCATCAGGTCGTTTCCTTCCATATTGGGCACGCAGCAACAATGGTGTGACGCTTGCTCCTCTAGAAGACTATGAAACTAGTGATTATTATGTATTACCTAAAACGTTGAAACAAGAGGTTATTTTAGAGCCGTTAACTTACCCAGTTGACGGTCAGGATGTATTGATGACTTCCACAGCTATACCTATTCAAATAGATGGAAAAGTCGTTGGTCTTGTGGGAATTGATATAAGCTTAGAGACATTGGTTGCCATTAATAATGAAATTGTACTCTATGATACAGGGTATAGTGCCATTGTGTCTCATAAGGGGACATTTGTTTCCCACCCATCTCCTGATTATGTTAATAGACCAGTGACTGAAATGGAAAAATATAAAAATACGGATAAAATTTTGTCTGCTGTTGAACAGGGCAAACCCTATCTAGTAGAGGATTATTCATCCTATTTACAGGAAGCTTCCTTTATTGCTGTCTCACCTATCCAAATTGGTCAAACGTCGACACCGTGGGCATTGCAGGTAATTATTCCATCTGATGAGGTAATGGCAGCCGCAAGTGAGGCAATGTGGTTATCAATACTACTAGCTATTATTGGTATTATTGTATTAGTTGGTGCCATTACTTGGATAGCTCAACGGATCGTCAAACCAGTAGTTCAGACAGTGGAACAGGTCAAAACCATTGCTAGTGGAAATTTAGCAGTGGAGCCGTTACAGGTTCGTTCGAAGGATGAAATTGGCGAGCTTGCACATGCAATGAATCATATGACAGACAATATGCGTGAGCTGTTACAAGCGGCTACACATATTTCCAATCAGGTGAATGTATACAGCGGAGATTTACGTGCTTCTACCAATGATATGAGCATCAGTATCGAACAGGTGTTAACAACAACAAGTGAATTGGCGACAGGTGCTACCGTACAAGCCGAACAGGCGTCTACCACATTAGGCGTTACACAAGAGGTTGAGCATAAATTGCAAGCAATTCAAATGGCAATTGAAGAAATGCTTCAGGATTCTCAGCTTACAACAGCGTCTTCTAAACAAGGTTTAATTCATGCAGAGCAGTCTATTCAAGGGATGGAAGTGATGTCTGAAAAAGTGTCACTGACAGCTATGGTCGTCCAACAGCTCAGCGACCAATCAACAGAAATTAATCGTATTTTACAAGTCATTAATGCTATTGCAGGTCAAACAAATTTATTAGCATTAAATGCGGCGATAGAAGCTGCTCGTGCAGGTGAGCACGGCAAGGGCTTTTCGATTGTGGCAGAGGAAGTACGAAAGCTTGCAGAAGAATCAGCCAAATCAACAAGCCAAATCGCCTCCATTATTGATATGGTTGTGAGGGAAGCAGCAAAGGCTAGTGATGCTATGCAAAGTGTTGTCTTAGCTGTGGAAAACAATACGCAATATATTGATGCCAATAAGCAGGCACTTGATGCGATTTTACGCCATATTGTCGATACAGTAGCGCAAATCGATAATGTGACAGCTGCCTCCAGTGTCATTCAAAGGGAGACGCAGGAGGTTGTACGTGCAGTGGAAAATATGACAGCTGTTAGCCAGCAATCCTCAGCAGGAACAGAGGAGTTATTGGCAACGATGGAACAGCAGAATTTAGCGGTTCATGACATCAATAGCAAAGCCCAACAATTAACAGCTATGACGGACTCTTTACAGGCAGCACTAGCTAAATTTCAATATTAAATTAAAAGAGCTGTAGGCAAGGTGAAATTTTCATCCAACCTTGCCTACAGCTCTTAATACTTATTTGAAAAATTGTGTAATAAATTGATTCGCTTCCTGCCAGTTATAAACCCTCACAACATTATTAGGAACGGCAAGACGATTATAAGGTGTATCAAATAACACAACAGGTATTTTTAATTCCTCTGCCAGCATCACAGCATTATCATGCTTATCCTCAAAGAAAGCTTCTACACGATGTTTTTTTGCAGCGGCTAGTTTATCATGGCTGCCGAGAAGCTCAATATGGTCGTAAGGTATAGCTTGCGATTTAAACCAATTGACAGTGATGTCTGCTACATTTTCACCTCGTGCAGAAATATAATACAGCTCAAAATTATTTTTCCAAGCGCTTAGAATATTTTTTGCATCTTTTGCCACCTCAGAGACTTCGTACATATAAGGTTCATTTTCCTTAAACCAAGTATTAAAGGCACTTCGGTCAATAGGGTGTGGGAAGGCAGATAAAAAATCATATTCACAAACATCATCTAGCGTAATATTTACATTGTACTGTTTATTAATATGTGGAATGAGTGTACTTGGACATGTCACAGTCCCATCAATATCAATACCAAAGCGGGGCTTTTTCATGCTAGCACCTCCTTAGGCATTCGCTTTTTGAGCTTCTTCCGCTGCACGTTTTTCTTCCATTTCTGCTGCTAATTTATCAATTTCTTTCTTCAGTTCTTCCACCATTGTTTCTTCTGGCACTTTACGGACTGTTTTCCCCTTCATGAATAACAAGCCTTCACCACGGGCACCAGCAATACCGATATCTGCCTCACGCGCTTCTCCAGGACCGTTTACCGCACAGCCTAGAACAGCTACTTTTAACGGTACATTTAATTTTGAAATATATTCTTCTACTTCATTTGCAATAGAAATTAAATCAATCTCAATACGTCCGCATGTTGGGCAAGAAATCAAAGTTGCCATATTAGAAGCGAGGCCAAAGGATTTTAATAGTTCCCGTGCTACTTTAACCTCTTCTACAGGGTCAGCGGAAAGGGAGATACGTAATGTGTTTCCTATACCTTTTGATAGGATGGCTCCAAGACCTGCTGCTGATTTTACAGTACCAGCAAATAATGTTCCTGATTCTGTAATCCCTAAATGTAGCGGATAATTAAAGGCTTTAGACGCCTTTTCATAGGCTTCAATGGCAAGGTTAACGTCAGATGCCTTCATTGATACGATAATATCGTGGAAGTCCAAGTCTTCCAAAATTTTAATATGGTGTAGAGCAGATTCTACCATACCATCAGCCGTAGGATAACCGTATTTTTCTAAAATATGACGCTCTAATGAACCGGCATTTACACCAATACGAATTGGTATACCTTTTGCTTTGGCTGCATTAACAACAGCTTCCACTTTTTCTTTACGACCAATATTACCTGGATTAATACGTACTTTATCAATACCATTTTCAATGGCTTTTAATGCTAATCTATAATCAAAATGAATATCAGCTACTAATGGAATATGAATACGTTTTTTGATTTCGGCAATCGCGTCCGCTGCACGTTCATCTGGTACAGCAACACGAACAACTTGACAGCCTGCTTCCTCAAGACGAAGAATTTCTGCAACTGTTGCTTCTACATCATGTGTTTTGGTTGTACACATACTTTGAATGAATAATTCATTACTACCACCAATTGTTAAGTTACCGACACGCACAGGACGTGTATTTGAACGGTGACAAATTTCACTCATTAACTTTCTCTCCTTTTCGGGCCACTATTTTCAGCCGTCACTGTCATTTATTTTAGCAGTGTAAGAAAATAAGGACAAGGAAGAAACGCTAACTTTTCATTTTCCGCATTTGTTTTCAAGCTCAAATGAGAGAGGAAGCTTGATATTTTCACCTGGAACTAGTGCTTGTAATTGTAAGTGTGGGTTTAAGTTGTAAAAAAGTTGTAAGCGTTCTGGAAAGGTCATGGGAACTTTAGCAGGGTGTAGAGCAAATAAACTATGAATGGTATCTCCTTCAATCGTTTGTACAGTAATATAATTTGGCTCACGCTGTTGTTCACAAAGTCCGTTTTCTGAGCTCTTTGTGGATAAAGCCGCAAGTGGGATGGACCCTTCTGTTAAATCTACTTTGACGACAAAGGCAATTACGATGATGATAGTTGTTAAGATGAATGCTCGCAAAAAATCCCCTCCTTTTCTACACTATATTGAGAAGAGAGGGGATTCATGCACATTATTTTATATTTGGTTGTTTTGGATATTTTGTAAAGGCCACAATTAATAGAGAAATGGTTAAAAATAAAGATAGTACAGTGATAACAGTACTGCTAACGGGCATATAGTCTGCTAACATCGAAAGTAACGTAGCCCAAGTGATCGCAAAGGTAGTTGTTCTCCAGATATGGCGATACTCACCCCGACGCTTCATCGCCTTCAAGATAAATAAACCTGCTAAAGCATAAAGGGCAATTTGTGCAAAAATAAGCATTGTTGTCACGACGAAAAGCATTAGGAAGGTGAATGGATATAAGAGCCATTTAATGCCCTCTATGTAATCTGTTAAACCAGTTAAACTATCCATATCGAATGTATCAACGGACATACCTGCTGCAAAACGACCTAAAGAGAATACGGACACAATGGTAATCAGTAGAAAAGTATATTGAATAACCTTTCCAATAGGTAATAAACGATAGGCTGCTAGTTTTTTAGGATGTATAAGACTATCAATAAAAAGCTGTGAGTGTTTCATGCTATATCTCCTCCAATCGATATTTTAACATGTTCAATGAGGACAAGATATGAAAGAAGTATAAATGAGGAGGGTCTTGATGTTAAAATGTTAACATTATGTAAAGAAGTTAAAGGATTTCTTTACTTTTTGTTTGGAATCATTTAATGATTAGAACGAGGGTAGTAGAGATGTAGGAATTGGAGCGAAAACAATTGACAATAGATTGGCAAAGCATTCTCTTTCAGTTTTTAGGCGGACTAGGGGTCTTTTTATTTTCCATTAAATTCATGGGGGATGGGCTTCAAAAATCAGCGGATGATCGGTTACGTGAATGGTTAAATCGCTTTACCACAAACCCTGTTATGGGTGTCCTGGTAGGTATATTTGTAACAATTTGCATACAATCAAGTTCTGCCACAACAGTCATCACTGTAGGGTTAGTGAGTGCTGGTTTTTTAACACTGCGTCAAGCAATCGGCGTCATTATGGGGGCAAATATTGGTACAACTATTACAGCATTTATTATTGGTATTAATATTGGACTCTATTTTTACCCTTTATTGGCAATTGGGGCAGCCTGTTTATTTTTCTTAAAGAAAGCAACGTATCAACATATTGGTCAGATTCTATTTGGCTTTGGCGGTTTATTTTTAGGGCTAGAGTTGATGAGTGCTAGTATGCAGGCGTTACACCAGCTTGCAGATTTTGCATCGTTAACGCTTCATTTAAGCAATCAACCGATATTAGGCATATTTTTAGGAACCATTTTCACATTACTTGTGCAAAGCTCTACCGCAACGGTGGGGGTATTGCAAGGTTTATATGCAGAACAATTAATTGGTTTAAATAGTGCCTTACCGATATTGTTTGGGGAAAATATTGGCACGACCATTACAGCTGTTTTAGCTTCTCTTGGTGCTTCTATTTACGCTAAGCGTGCAGCAGCGGCTCATGTATTATTTAATGTGATTGGAACGATTATTTTCATGTTATTGTTCACACCGTTTATGCAATATGTACAGTGGATCAGTGGCGTATTTCATTTAGAGCCTCGCATGCAGATTGCCATTGCTCATGGCTCATTCAATGTCTTTAATATGATGATCCAACTACCATTTATTGCTGGACTCGCAGCCTTAGTTACAAAGCTATTGCCGGGACATGATGGCCATATCAATGTAACAACTAAGCATTTAGATCCTTCATTCATTGATTCCTCTCCTGCTATTGCGCTAGGTCAAGCTAAAGAAGAGGTATTACGCATGGGTGAACATGCATTGCGTGGGTTAGAAGAAACGTTTTTATATATGAAATCTGGAGAGACAGAGCATATTCCAACGGTGCTACAGCTAGAAGTCGGGCTTAATCATCTAGACAATGAAATTACTGATTATTTAGTAATGGTGTCTAAGCAGCCTCTTTCCCGTGCAGACTCTGTAAGACATCATACTTTATTGACAAATGTAAGGGATTTTGAACGAATTGGGGATCATTTTGAAAATATATTAGAGCTTTTACAGTACAAGGATCACCACGAGGTAAGCTTAAGTAAATCAGCGCGACAGGACTTAATAGGTATGTTTAGTTTAGCCATAGAGGCAGTGCGCAAAAGTATAGAAGCATTAGATACCGCTAGCTTAAGTTTAGCTCAAGAAGTAACAGAGCTAGAAAGCCTGATTGATGATATGGAAGATAAACTACGTCAAAAGCATATTGCCCGATTAAACACAAATGAGTGTAGTGGGGCTGCAGGAATTGTTTATATGGATATCGTTAGCAACCTAGAGCGTATAGGAGACCATGCAGTAAATATTGCAGATTCTATTTTAGGCATTCGTCATTAATGAAACTTTTCACTTTGTTATTTCGTATGAAAGGCAATGCACGTTAAAAGGAGAGAATCTTTATGGAAGTTGTTGGCTGGATCTTAGTGATTGCCTGCTTTATTATTTCATTTATTGGTTTAGTATATCCAATTATTCCCGGAGTACTGTTTTTAGTCGGTGGGTTTTTGCTCTATGGCTTATTTTTCTCATTCGCAGAGCTAAGCTGGTGGTTTTGGGTCATTGAAATACTATTTGTCGTGTTGTTATTTGGGGCAGATACTGTGGCAAATGCGTTTGGTATCAAAAAGTTTGGTGGTTCCAATGCTGGCATGTGGGGGAGCACCATTGGGTTATTAATTGGTCCATTTGTGATCCCTGTGGCAGGGATTTTAATTGGACCATTTTTAGGGGCTGTGATTGCGGAACTAATCGTTGAGAAACGTACATTTAGTGAGGCAGTGAAAAGTGGTGTAGGTTCTTTAATTGGCTTTTTGACATCTACTGTTGTCAAGGCTGTTATTCAAATTGTTATGATTATTGTATTTTTTATCGCCATTTAATGCCTTTCTTTTAAGGTTTAGTGTGTGAGAGAAAAGGGTAAGATAGTAAACATATCGGTATTTCGGTCAAAAGGCTGAAATCTTCAAATTGAAGTATTTTTCGTTGAATGGTTTGACCAATTTTGATAATCTAAGGATGTACTAATTATTTCTTATTTTAGGGAGGAACTTAACAATGGCTTACGAATTACCACAATTAACTTACGCTTATGACGCATTAGAACCACATATCGATGCAAAAACAATGGAAATTCACCATTCTAAACACCACAATACTTATGTAACAAACTTAAACGCAGCAGTAGAAGGTACTGAATTTGCAGAAAAAGACATTAACGACTTAATCGCAAACCTAGATGCTCTTCCAGCTGACAAACAAACTGCTGTACGCAACAACGGTGGCGGACATGCTAACCATACATTATTCTGGGAAGTAATCGCTCCAGGCGGTTCAAATACACCAGTTGGTGAAGTAGCAAAAGCAATCGATGCTAAATTCGGTTCTTTCGACGCTTTCAAAGAAGAATTTGCTAAAGCTGCTACAACTCGCTTTGGTTCAGGTTGGGCTTGGTTAATCGTTGATGGTGACTCAGTTGCTGTTACGTCTACTCCAAACCAAGACTCTCCAGTAATGGAAGGGAAAACACCAGTTTTAGGCTTAGATGTATGGGAACATGCATACTACCTAAACTATCAAAACCGTCGTCCAGATTACATCGGTGCTTTCTGGAACGTAGTAAACTGGGATGTAGTAGAAGCTAAATTCCAAGCTGCAAAATAATAACGGATAAATGGCTGTGCCTAAAGTGAGCAATCACGGAGGCATAGCCTTTTTTTGTTGGATAAAACAGCAAATTAAGGGATAGAATCTGAAAATATCAGGATAATGAAGACGAAATATAAGGAGAGCGTGAAATAGGGCAACCTTTCTCCATAAAGTACCGTCAAATAAATGATGTTTTACATAAGAAATCGAAAGTGCGTGCTTTTCTGTCATACCTTCGAATGGTATACTAGGTATCGTGTATTGAAATGATCAGAAGATGAGGAGGGGAATACATATGCGCAAAGCACCTGGAAAAAATCGCGCGGCGAGTGTTAAAGCAAAACATCATTCTAACTTAACATTTCGTATGAATATCCTTTTCTTTGCAATATTTATCGTATTTTCAATGTTAATTTTTAGACTTGGCTATATGCAAATCGTCAAAGGGGAAGATTATGTACGTATTTTAGAGCGTACAGAAGAAGTTCCTGTCAACACAAGTGTACCAAGGGGACGCATGTATGATCGTTACGGTCGTATTTTAGTGGATAATCACCCGGAAAATGCCATTACGTATACGAAAATGCAAACGACCACAACAGAGGAGATGCTTGATATCGCGAAAAAGCTGGCACAGTTAATTGAACAGCCAACAAAGCGTGTCACATTGCGTGATAAACAGGATTTTTGGATATTACAAAATCACGATGCTGCCTATGAAAAAGTCACAGAGGCAGAAAAAACAAAAATTAATGCACAAGAAAATATTACAACAAGTCAAATTAATGCAGAGATTGATAAACTGGTACGGGAACGTATCACAAACGAAGAACTTTTACAATTAACAGAGGCAGATTTAGAGGTATTAGCGATTTATCGTGAAATGGTATCTGGCTATAATCTATCTCCTCAAATTATTAAAAGTGAAAATGTATCAGCTGATGAATTTGCTCGTGTATCTGAGCGTTTAACTGAACTACCAGGTGTTAATACAACAACAGACTGGAAACGTGTCAAATTATCATCTTTATCTATTCTTGGACGTACAACGGTCCCAACAAAAGGGATACCTAAAGAGAAGCTCAACTACTATTTAGCACGTGACTACTCACGTAATGACCGTGTGGGAGAAAGTTACATTGAAGCACAATATGAAGAATTATTACAAGGTCAAAAAACAGTCGTCAAAAATATTACCAATAAAAAAGGTCAAGTAGTCGATACAGTCACAACCTATGAAGGGGAGCCAGGTAAAGACTTAATCCTTTCATTGGATAGTGAGCTGCAGGCTGAAACGGATAAGATTGTAGAAGAAGAACTGCTTAACTTAAAGGCACTTCCAGGCTCCTATTTATTAGACCGTGCCTTCCTTATTATGATGGATCCAAATACTGGCGACATTTTATCGATGGTAGGTAAGAAAATAGAAAAAAATCCCGAAACAGGGCAAAATGAAGTCATTGACTATGCATATGGATCGTTTACAACAGCCTATGAGGCAGGTTCATCTGTTAAAGCAGCAACAGTTCTTACTGGCTACAATCAGGATGTTATTTCGATGGGTACTTCAATGGGAGACGAGCCGATTATATTAGCTGGCACGGACCCGAAAACGTCTATTTTTAACAGGGCTGGATATATCCCGATGAATGACTTGTTAGCATTAGAACGTTCTTCCAACTCCTATATGTTTAAAATTGCGATGCTGCTTAATGGAACCCCTTATAGTTATGGTATGCCATTACGCTTAAAGGACGATACGTTCTCAAAAATGCGTAATAATTATGCGCAATTTGGTTTAGGTGTGAAAACAGGCATTGATTTACCAAATGAATTTAGCGGAGTGCGTGGTCCATCAGGTCCAACAATGGGTGGTAAAACACTTGACTTGGCGATTGGTCAGTATGATACGTATACACCACTTCAACTTGCACAATATATTTCAACAGTTGCCAATGGTGGCTATCGTATTCAGCCACATGTTGTGAAAGAGGTTCGAGACCCATCACAGGATGGGAAGCAATTAGGGCAGTTAGTAACAGAAGTAGGTCCAACTATTTTGAATCAAATTGATAATCCTAAAGAAGAGATCGATTATGTAAAGCAAGGGCTACGTCGTGTATATACTGGTTCACATGGTACAGCACGAGCACAATTTGCCGATACTCCATATACAGCTGCAGGGAAAACAGGGACAGCAGAGGTAGTGTATTATGGTCCGTTACGTGAGCACTACGGCACAAATACGATTAATTTAACGCATGTTGGCTTTGCCCCATATGAAAATCCTGAAATTGCCTATGCAGTTGTGATCCCATGGGTTAATACAAATTTAGCGCCACACTACTATCAAAATAATGTCATTGCTAGACGTTCTTTAGATAAGTATTTTGAATTAAAAGCAAAATATCAAGCTGAAAAAGTAACTGATAGCAATGTAAAACAGCCAATTTTACCAGCGATTACGGAAGAAAAAATTGGAGAGAATGAGCAGGAATAAAGGGTATTGGATATGCGCTAATACAAAACGGATTTGGAAAAATTATTTTCCAAATCCGTTTTATTTTTACTTTTTTATGAATTTTGAATGATGTTAAGCTAATCCTTAAGTAAATATGGAATGTATACGAAATGCGCAATTCAGAGGTACTTGTCAAAATTGCTGATGAACTGAATCAGTTGTGAAATTTAAACTTAACTAAGTAGTGAAAGGGGCGTTTGCATAGCAAAACGCCCCTTTCAGATATTCAGATATTTAGTGCCTTTATGCGGATAATTGCTGAATGGCTAATTCAAATTGCTCTCTTGGTTTTACCCCATAAAGTTCTATATTGTTATAGAAATAAGAAGCAAGCATAAAATCAATCGCCTCTTGAAGTGTGTAGTCCCGATGTTCCATTACTAATGATAAATATGTTTTAAAATAATCGACATTTTGTACTTTTGCATGTTTCATGACAAAGGTCAAACTCTCCTTATCATTAAAATAAATATTTCCTGACACAATTGCTTATTATAACACCTTTCCTATAGGAAGCAAGTTTCCCCTATTGTAAATTCATCTTTACAAACGTTTACAAAGCATTACATTCCTTTACATCTCTTTTACGAACCGTTTATACGACTTCAACAATCAGTCATTATAGTAAAGATTGTAAGACAAATAACTATAAAACAGTTCATGACGGAGGCAAATGAGATGAAAAAGTGGAAGTACTTAACGATGACAGCGGTAATGGGTTCTGCATTAATGCTAGGTGCATGTGGTAGCGATTCTGCACAAAACGGAAACAATACAGAAACGAATGCACCAGCAAGCTCAGGACAAGAAGCTGCTGATGAAAAGCTACAAGGGTCTGTAGCTGGAGATGGCTCATCAACAGTAGCACCAATCATTGAGGCAGTTGTTGAAGAGTATGCAGGTACACAACCAGATGTCAAAGTATCAGTGGGGGTTTCTGGTACTGGTGGTGGTTTTGAAAAATTCATCGCAGGTGAAACAGACTTTTCAAATGCATCTCGTAATATAAAAGATGAAGAGAAAGCGAAATTAGAAGAAGCGGGCATTGATTTTACAGAGCTAGCTTTAGCATATGACGGTTTATCAGTAGTCGTGAACCCAGAAAATGATTGGGCGAAGGACTTAACGGTAGAACAACTACAAAAAATTTGGATTGAAGATGGGACAGAGAAAAAATGGTCTGATATTGATCCATCATGGCCAGATGAAAAAATCGTTTACTATTCACCAGGTACTGATTCAGGCACATACGATTACTTTGATGAAGTGATTTTAGATGGAGCAGATCTAGTAAGCTCAGCAACATTATCAGAGGATGATAATATGCTAGTGCAAGGTGTAGCTGGTGATAAAAATGCGATTGGCTTCTTCGGTTATGCTTACTACCTTGAAAATAAAGATAAATTAAACATTGTCAAAGTAAATGGCGTAGAGCCAACAAATGAAACAATTGAAGGTGGCGAATATACACCACTTTCACGTCCATTATTCACATACGTAAAAAATAGTGCAATGAAGGACAATGAAGCAGCATACGACTTCATTAAATTTACACTTGAAAACGCAGGCGATATGGCTGAAGCAGTGGGCTATGTTCGTTTACCTGAAGAAAAATATACTGAAGGCTTAAAAACTTTAGAAGGCTTAAAATAAGAAGACATGCATAGAGGGGAAGAGATGTATGCTCTTTCCCTCACTTATTTGAAAGGAGCTCCCAATGGTTTCTCAAAAGGAAGATAAGACATCATCTGTGCAGCAATTAATTGCAAATTCGCGCAACCAAAAAACAAAGAAAATAGTGGAAAAAGCCATGCCAGCTCTATTATTTTCTGCAGCTATTATTTCGATATTAACAACATTTGGCATTGTTTTCACCCTTATTTTTGAAACGTTTGAATTCTTTAAACGTGTGTCGATTACGGATTTCCTTTTCGGTACTAAATGGTTACCGTTTTCAGGTAACGAACCGTTATTTGGGATACTGCCATTAATCGCTGGTACATTAAAAGTGACACTTATTGCAGTTGTAGTAGCTGTACCATTTGGAATTGCTTCAGCTATCTATTTAAGTGAATATGCAAATGAGAAAACACGACGTACAGTGAAACCTATTTTAGAGGTATTAGCAGGTGTGCCAACAATTGTTTATGGCTTCTTCGCTTTAACATTTGTCACACCAGTTTTACAAGAAATTGTACCTGGACTCAAACTATTTAATGCATTAAGTCCTGGTATTGTTGTAGGGATTATGATTTTACCAATGATTACATCTCTTTCAGAAGATGCCATGTCATCTGTACCAAATAGTATGCGTGAAGGAGCCTTAGCTCTAGGTGCGACGAAATTTGAAGTAGCAATCAAAGTAGTATTACCAGCTGCGCTTTCAGGGATTGTCGCTTCTGTTGTGTTAGCTATTTCCCGGGCAATTGGAGAAACAATGATTGTATCGCTTGCAGGTGGTTCAACACCGAAATTTGACCTCAATGTGACAGACTCTATTCAAACAATGACTGCATACATTGTACAGGTTTCAACTGGTGATGCGGGTTATGGTACAACCATTTATTACTCAATTTATTCAGTAGGATTTACACTATTTATCTTTACTCTAGTAATGAATTTACTTGCTCACTATATTTCGAAACGCTTCAGGGAGGTTTACTAGCATGCGCTATATGGATGACACAGTCGTCATGAAACGAATGACAAAGCGTATTACAGCAAATAAAGTTTGGAAAACTCTCTTTTTCTTAGCTACTACGTTTGCACTTGTTGCTTTAGCTATTTTACTGTACCGCATTGTGACACAGGGGATTGATTACTTAAATATCGATTTCTTGACGAATTTTGCATCACGATTTGCGGATAAGGCAGGTATCAAAGCTGCTTTAATCGGTTCGCTTTGGTTAATGGCAGTTGTAGCACCAGTATCGATTATTTTAGGAGTTGGTACTGCGATTTATTTAGAGGAGTATGCCAAGAAAAATAAAATAAATGACTTTATTCGCATGAATATATCGAATCTAGCAGGTGTTCCTTCCATTGTTTTTGGATTACTTGGATTAACTATTTTTGTACGTATGATGGGTCTAGGAAAAAGCATTTTAGCTGCTGGCTTTACAATGAGTTTGTTAATTTTACCTGTTATAATTGTAGCGGCTCAAGAGGCTATTCGTGCAGTGCCAAACGAACAACGTGAAGCTTCATATGGCATGGGTGCAACGAAATGGCAAACGATTTTGCGTGTTGTATTGCCAGCTGCCATTCCAGGTATTTTGACAGGAAGTATTTTAGCCTTGTCTCGTGCCATTGGAGAAACAGCTCCACTAGTTGTAATTGGAATTCCAGTTATCCTCCAGTTTTTACCGAATGGTTTACTGAGTCAATTTACAGCATTACCAATGCAAATCTATGATTGGGCAAAACGACCACAAGAAGCCTTTCAATACGTAGCAGCCGCAGGTATTTTAGTGCTTATGACAGTGCTGCTATTAATGAATTCGATTGCCATCTATATCCGAAATAAATTCCAAAAACGTTATTAATGAGGTGACCTTATGGTATTAGATTTTAAAGAGGAAAAAACAATTGTCAAACGGAACCAGGCAACGACTAAGCCTATAGCAGATGTGGCGAAAAATATTGTCTATGATACACGCAATTTAAACTTATGGTATGGTGATCATCATGGTTTAAAAGATGTTAATTTAAGCATCTATGAAAATGAAGTAACGGCTATTATTGGACCATCTGGCTGTGGGAAATCTACGTATCTAAAAACATTAAACCGCATGGTTGAACTTGTACCAATCGTACGTACATCAGGAGAAATTTTATATCGTGAGCGAAATATTTTAGATAAAAACTATACGGTAGAGGAATTAAGAACACGTGTAGGTATGGTATTCCAAAAGCCAAACCCGTTTCCAAAATCCATTTATGATAACATTGCCTATGGACCAAGAATTCATGGCATTAAAAATAAAAAAATTCTCGATGAAATTGTGGAGAAATCATTAAGAGGGGCAGCCATTTGGGACGAGGTAAAAGACCGTTTGAATCAAAATGCTTACGGATTATCAGGTGGTCAGCAACAACGTATTTGTATTGCACGTTGCTTAGCGATTGAGCCTGATGTCATCTTAATGGATGAGCCAACATCTGCCTTAGATCCGATTTCTACGTTGAAAGTGGAAGAGCTGGTTCAAGAACTGAAAAAGGATTATTCCATTGTCATCGTGACACATAATATGCAGCAAGCGGCACGTATTTCTGATCGTACAGCATTCTTCCTAAGTGGAGAGGTTGTCGAATACGATAAAACGGATGTTATTTTCCAAACACCAGCAGATCAACGTACAGAAGACTATATTTCGGGACGTTTCGGCTAAGGAGGAGCAATGAATGATCGTACGTGAACGTTTTGAACAAGAGTTAAAAGAGGTACAGGGGCAATTTCTTGCAATTGCCAATAGCAGTATCCTTGCATTAAAAACAGCTTTTGAAGCATTGGTAGAGCAGGATTTAGAAAAGTCTTTGAAAATTTTGGAGGACGATTTAATCATTAATCGCCTTGAAGAAGAAATTAATGACCATGTGATCCTAATGATTGCCAAGCAACAACCAGTAGCAACAGATTTACGCCGTCTCATGGTTCTCGTAAAGGCAGCTTCAGATATGGAAAGAGTAGGGGACTATGCGGTTAATATAGCTAAAGAAGCAATTCGAATTGGTAAGGAGCCAATGATATTCCCAATAACAAATCTCCAAACCATGTGCAATAAAACAGTAGAAATGCTAGAGAGCATCATGAAGGCCTTTACTGAGGAAGATACGGTACGCGCTAAAGAGATTGCAGAGTTAGATGATTACGTGGACGATTTATACGGGGCAACGATCACCCTTTTACTCCGTGCTGGGGTAGAAAACCCCTCCCATATTTCACAGATTACGCACCTAACATTTATTTGCCGCTATTTAGAGCGTTCTGCTGATCATGCTACAAATATTGCTGAACATCTATTTTACTTAGTAAAAGGCAAACATTATGAATTAAATAATTAAGAAAGAAGAGCTGCGTTTTAGCTCTTTTTTTCATTTGCAGAAAAAAATCTCCTGAAGCAGCAACATTGTCTTTGGCTGTAGCGTCTTTATAGCAAGCGTTTTTGTATTGTCAAAAATTTTTTTTGGTTATACTATAGACATTATCCAAAAAATGTGGTGCTTAGGAGGTGCTGCTACATGAAAGATGCGATTGAATCCCTCATCAAGCAATTTGACAAGCAGTTGACAATAGAACAACTTGACTATTTACGTTTTCTCTATGAAAACCTACATATAGAGGAGTTAAGTGAAGGGGAACAACATTATTTTATCGATTATTTTTTCAAGAGTGAGCCATTACGAAATATGGCAGCATTTGCTCTGGAATTGACGGATATCATGCATGAAATCCAAGAGAATATTCCTGCTATTGAGAAGGCAGAACGCTTAGCAAATGGCAAAGAGCAACGCCAGTATTATGAACGAAAATGGTCAGAGCTTAGACGTCAAAAGCTTAAGCAACAGACAACGAAAAGCGGCAATATTTACTATGTACCCTTTCATGATTATCAACAAGACCCTGGCCCGATGATTATTTGTTTAGAACAAACGACAGGAATGGCCGCTTATTCTGAGATTTGTAAAAGTATGATTTTAGCGTTATTTATGAGTGCACATCGAGAAGGTCGTGATTTATACATTGTACCGTATGATCGGCAAATTCATGTCCACTACCGCTTTGAAAATGGTCATTTAAATTTAGCTGATTTTAAAAGTTTTATCGAATATAAGGCAAAGGGAGAGGCAGCCATTTTACCTGTTTTACAATTTGTGAAAGCATTGCTACAGGAAAATCAATTAGGTACAGAAGCAGATGTCATTATTTTTACAGAAGGAGCACCTATTGATGGGCAGCATCTCGTTGGCAAGCAAGCAAAAATGATGCTAAAGGAAATGAAGCAAAAATATCATGCTGAATTTTCGGTAATTGCCATGCATGAACATAACTTTAATAAACAGCAATTTTGGTTTGCTAGTAAGGCTTTTTTTGCAGATGATGCCATACAATAACAAGAACGGGGCTAACCATTACTGAAGGTCGGCTCCTTTTTGCTGGCGATACATAGGTAGTTATAAAGGAGAAATACATGGATTCATTACATTGGTTATTACCTAAATTTACAGTCCCAACCTGGCTAGATGGCTTAATTGCTGTCATTATTTGTTTAGTAGGGTGGCTTATTCAACGATTCATCATCAAAAAAATTATTCATCGTGTTGTGCTATTTTTAAAAGACCGTCAGCGCAATTTCCAAGCAAATGTACTGGCTCAATTTAGTAAAGCAATTGGCTATGCCTTTATGACGACGGTCATTGTGCTAAGTTTATCTTATTTAATAAAAGTCCCTTTATTTACACATCCATCAACAAAGAATTTTGTATTGTCTATTATGGTGTTTTTTGCTTTTAAAGGGATTTACGATGTTTTGAATTTTTATACGAAACAACCATTTGAATTAACAAGCGAAGAGGATCAAAATGTTTTACTACCGTTTTTTCTACGAATCGGTAAAGTACTTATCATGATTTTTGCTATGTTTACGATTGCTTCCTTTTGGGATTTTAATCTGAATGGCTTTTTAACTGGAATCGGCTTAACGGGTGTGGCGATTGCCTTTGGGATTCGCGATACACTAGCGCATGTATTTGGTGGCATGTCCGTAGCTTTAGATAATCCATTCCAAATAGGAGATTGGATTGCGACAGAGGATCAGAAAATTGAAGGAACGATTGAGGATATTAATTTAAGAAGTACGTTAATTCAAACAGGAGACAAAGGACTTGTGTATGTGCCGAACTCCTATTTAGTGAATCGCCCACTTTATAATTTATCTAAACGAGAAAAACGGAAATGTGAGCAATTTTTATATATCGCTGCTGCTAATAATGAGGAAGACATACGTAGCGCTTTAACGGCCATTCATAAGGAAATTTATTTACATGCTAAAACAGAGAAAGACATGATTCATGTATTTATAGATGAATTTCATCATGATTCGTATCGCGTGCTTGTTCGATTCTTTGTTGCCACAAATGATACCGCTGTTATGCTGGAAGTGCGGCAGGATATTTTATTTGCCATTCGTCAAATAATGGAGGAGCTATCGATTACATTAGCTAGCCATCCTGAAGAAGAAAGTCTGCAAAATAAAAAATAAATTGAATTGTAAGATAGTTTGCTTTACAATATTACCAAGAAATCAGCTTTGATGAAGAGTAGTAGCTAGTACAATTTGTTATAGAGAGCTAGTGGTTGGTGAAAACTAGTACAAATGTTTAGTGAATGGACTTCGGAGCTCTAATCCTGAAAAAAGTACGGATTAGCGGATGCCTACGTTACAAGGCTTAGAGAGGGTTTTCCTATCAGGAGACCAATGAAGGTGGCACCACGGCTTTTCCGTCCTTTTGTGATGGAAAGGCCTTTTTTATATTTTTTTCTTTAGACGGCAAATGTTTTAGCTGAAAGAAGAGAAAGCCTTTAGCAGATTTCTGCTGCTAAAGATAGATGAGGTGTAGATGAGCAGAGCTTAGAGAAGGAGAGAAGAGTATGACAGTTGAGCTTAGAAAGTATGCTATGAAAGTATTACATGGGGATATGATGACCCCGATCTCTGTGTATCAATCACTGAAAGGGCAGCATAAAATGTTGTTCGAATCCTCAGCGAAACATGAGGAAAATGGGCGATATTCCTTTATCGCCATCAATCCAGTGGCTGAACTAAAAGGAAACAATGAAGAATTCGTGTTTTCAAAAGGAGCAGAAAATGACAAGGCTAGGGGCAATGTGCTTGATCGATTAAAAGAACTAATACCCTTTCATAAAGAAAGCTATCCTTTTGCTTTCTTTGGAGGAGCTATAGGTTTCTTTGGCTATGAAACAGCATTTTACACAGAAAAAATAGGTGACTATTTACAGGATGATTTAGCTATGCCTGATGTTCATGTTTTTTTCTATGATACATTTATTGTTTTTGATCATCTAACACAAGAAATTACACTAGCTTCGATTGATCTATTTCAGGATGGGCGTTCATTAGAGGAGATGGAAGCTGCTATTACAAGGATGGAGCAACAGCTTTGTGCAGGTACGACCTTTGAGGTATTAAAGGTGGATGAGCTACAGTTTAAGCCTATGATTTCAAAGGAACGATTTGTTGCTTTGGTGGAACGTGCTAAGCAGCATATTTTGAGAGGTGATATTTTCCAAATTGTGTTATCGCAACGTTTTTCTGCGCCGTTTACAGGTTCGCCGTTCTCGCTCTATCGTCAATTGCGCGCGTCTAACCCATCACCCTATATGTTTTATATGGATTATGGTGACTATATTATTTTAGGAACATCTCCTGAAAGTCTTGTAAAAGTAAAAAATCGAAAAGTGACAACCAATCCAATAGCAGGTACAAAGCCGCGTGGCACGACAATAGAACAGGATGAAGCCATCGCAAATGCGCTATTAGTGGATAGCAAGGAAATAGCTGAACACCGTATGTTAGTGGATTTAGGTCGCAATGATCTTGGACGTATTGCAAAAGTGGGTTCTGTCAAGCTAACCAAATACATGAAAATTGAGCGCTATAAATATGTGATGCATATGGTATCTGAGGTTATTGCCGAATTGCGAGATGACCTCCATGTACTGGATGTACTTCGTGCTTGTTTACCTGCTGGTACAGTGTCAGGGGCACCAAAAATTCGGGCCATGCAATTGATTAATGAATTAGAACCAGTAAAGCGTGGGGTGTATGCGGGAGCAGTAGGCTATATTTCGACAACTGGTGATATGGACTTGGCCCTCGCGATTCGCACGATGCTCATTAAGGATCAAAAGGCACATGTACAGGCAGGAGCAGGTATTGTTTATGATTCGATTCCATTGTCAGAATATGAAGAAACACTGAATAAGGCACGTGCCCTATTGGAGGTAAAAAAATGATTTTAATCATAGATAACTACGATTCTTTTACCTATAATTTATTTCAGCAAATCAGTATGCTTGGAAAAAGCGTCAAGGTCGTACGGAATGATGCCATTACTATAGAAGAAATTCAAAAACTGTCGCCAGAAGCCATCATTTTATCACCAGGGCCAGGAACGCCAAATGAAGCAGGGATAACGATAGAGGTCATCAAGGAACTCTGTCAAAAATTCCCTATTTTAGGTATATGTCTTGGGCACCAATCGATAGGTCAGGCTTTTGGCGCAAATATAGTACAGGCAAAAATATTATGCATGGAAAGCTGTCCCCATTACAATACGAGCAAACAGGTTTATTTGCCCAATTAGATGGGGATATCGAGGTTATGCGATATCATTCACTTATTATTGAAGAACAAACTTTACACAAGGATTTTAAAATACTCGCCACAGCGGGTGATGACGGAGAAATCATGGCCATTCAACATAAAGAATATCCACTTTATGGGCTGCAGTTTCATCCTGAATCAATCGGCACAAAAGAAGGTAGTATGATGATGCAAGCCTTTCTAGAAAGTATAGCGTAATAAAAAAGCTGTCGCCTCATATATGAATGGGCGACAGCTTTTTATGTTATTGTTTCTTACCTGTAATTAAATTAGCTATTTCTTCTAAAGTCATGGCAGAATTGACTTCATAGGAGCCGATTTGTAAGCTTCTAGCATATTTAGGGTTAGCGAGTAGTAACTCCATTTCAACACTATTGGTAATAATGCCACCGTCTTCAAGTTTTTGGGCCACACTATAGGGTGTGATACCACTATAGATTTGCAGAGACATCGTTGTTACATCTGTATCTGCTTCTTCATCAGCTTGTTCAGATGCATCTGTTGTAGAAGTTTTTTCAGTCGTATGTACTTGCTTTAATTGATCCTTTAACGAGGCAATTTCCTGATTGGCCTTACTTAATTTGTTTTGTAGTTCTTTTACCTGTTGTTGATTGGAAAATTCCTTAGTAGGAAGACCAATATTTACATCGAAGCGGTTTGCTAGTGCAAGCAATGCCCCAACAAGAAAAATGGCTATACCAAATGCACGAATGGCAGACTTATTCATCAATCAACGCCCCCCGTTTGCAATCACTTGCCGAACTTGCTCTTCTGTTAAATTTGAGCGAATACTAATATCTGCTACAGAAAGACCCTGTTTATTTAATTCAAGTACCTGACTAATAATAATTTGATGAATCGGTTTTGCTGGTGCTGTTGTTTGTCCAACTTTTGAACTCTGTGCAGCCTGTTGAACGGCCTGCATGACTTGGTGCACTTTAGGATCTTGACCTTTTGGAGGGATACTTGATTTTGATTTCACTTGGAACTCTGGCTCTAGTAAAAGTTCTTCCTCCACAATCTTAAGGCGACGTTTTAAATTATTCGTTTCTTGGAAGATGGAGATAGATAATTCTTCGACATCTTGTTCGATTTTTTTCGAGCTATTTTTGAAAAAGAACGAAACGATGATCAGAAAAATGCCAATACTCATTAATACGATGGATAAATCCAATAGTTTCACCTCAATGTAGTATGTAATTATAAGATATTTTACCATATGCAAACTTAATATGAAATGAAGGTAGATTTTTTTTCAGTTTATGTTATAATAGGTTAGTCGTATAAATCATGCTCAAATTTAAATTCTTGATATAGAGTGGGAGGGTTAATGATGCGCGTAAATATTACTTTAGCTTGCACAGATTGCGGCGAACGTAACTACATTTCTAAAAAGAACAAGCGTAACAATCCAGAGCGTCTTGAACTTAAAAAATATTGCTCTCGCGAGAAGAAATACACTCTTCACCGTGAAACTAAGTAATCGCTCATTAAGCCAAAACCACAAGTGGTTTTGGCTTTCTACATTTTATCACATCATTCAATGTAACAATTCCAGGAGGATATGAAGTTTTACGATATAGGAGGTAGCCTAGATGGATAAAACAACTTTACGAAACACGGTACGCCAAGCCCTTGCAACTATGACGGATGAAGACTATCATCGTCAATCATTAGCTGTGTTAAACAAGGTGCTACAGGAACCATATATAATAGAAGCAAATACAATTGGCATGACCATTTCAAATAAGCCAGAAGTCGACACAATTCTTATAATTGAGGAATTATGGAAACTAGGTAAAAAGGTCGCAGTTCCTAAATGTCACCCAAAAACAAGAGAAATGTCATTTTATGCCATTGAATCATTTGCACAGCTTGAAACTGTATATATGCATTTGCGTGAGCCCATTCCAGCAAAAAGTGAGTTTGTTGACGCAAATGAGATGGATATCATTGTTGTACCAGGCGTTGTTTTTGATCCATACGGTTATCGAATCGGCTATGGCGGTGGTTATTATGACCGCTATGTATTAAACTATAATAAGGGTAAGCTGATGTCGCTGCTCTTTGATGAGCAAATCATTGATTGTGTTCCTACTGAAGCACATGATTGCCCAGTAGATATCATTGTGACGCCCACAAAACGTATTGACTGTGTTGCACAACGAGGAGCGAATGAAAATGGATAAAATGCTAGATATTTATGAACTCTTGAAAACATATGGTACCTATATTTATACACGTGATCCTATTGGCGATTTGATGTTGATGGAGGATGAAATACGTGAGCTCTATAAAGCGAATGTACTAGATATAAAAGATTATCAAATGGCTCTACTGCTTATTCGACAAGAAACAACAAGACTTCGTATGGAAGAGCATAAAAAGTAATGTTTGAAATATAATGTAATTGGGTATTGTAAAATTAATGTAACATGTATGTAATATTCTTAAAAACAGTGGGTTTCCGCTGTTTTTATGTTTTTACGAAACTTTTTACAATGCAAAACGTATATATAGATATCTGGTGCATAGAAAGAGCAGGGAGAAAAAATTTTCCCTAAGATATGTGTTGATTATCTGTTAAAAAAGGATTAAGATATATTTTGTTTCCGTAACAAAATGTAAATAATTATTATTTTTTTGTAAGGAAGTAGGGAGGATGTTAGGAATGAAATCAATAAAGTGGCCTAAACATTCATTTATGATACTAGCAATTATAGCAACTTGGATCAAAACGGTCATTGTTTACCACACAAGCTTTGAAATGAAAATTGAAAATGCAATGCAACAGTTTATTTTATTTATTAATCCATTAAGCTTCTTGCTATTTACGTATGGTTTATCACTATTCTTTAAATCAGCAAAAGCTAGAAATCGTTATTTGATTACGGTCAGCGTTATTTTGTCCATTGTTTTATACGGAAATGTAGCGTTCTATCGATTCTACAATGATTTTATTACGCTACCAGTATTATTCCAAACAAGTAACTTTAGTGACTTAGGAACATCAGTAGCAGCCATTGTTGAGCCTTGGGATGTATTATATTTCGTTGATGTCGTTATCTTAATCTTAGCGAATAAATTTTTACCAAAAATGAAAGATGCATTTAAAGTGAATATTGAATTCCGTCGTGCATTCTTTGTGCTTGCAATAGCAATGACATTCTTAAATTTAGGCTTAGCAGAAACTGAGCGTCCACAATTACTAACACGTAGTTTTGACCGCGAATTATTAGTAAAAAACATTGGTACGTACAATTACCACTTGTATGACATTTATATTCAATCTAAATCATCTGCACAACGTGCGTTAGCCGATGGTAGTGAACTAGTAGAAGTGAACAACTATATACGTTCTAATCAGGCTGCTGTAAATCCAGAGATGTTTGGGAAATATAAAGGTCGTAACCTGATTGTGGTATCGATGGAGTCATTACAAAACTTTGTCATTAATAATGACATGAATGGTCATGAAATTACGCCATTCTTAAACTCTTTAACAAAAGATAAAGATACGTATTATTTCAGTAACTTCTATCACCAAACAGGGTTAGGAAAAACATCTGACTCGGAGTTTATTGTTGAAAACTCACTGTTTGGTTTAGGTCGAGGTGCTGTATTCTTCACGCATGGTGGAAATACGTATAATTCAATGGCTGAACGCCTTGGAGAAAATGGATACTTTACAAATGTCATGCACCCTAATAATAAATCATTCTGGAATCGTGACATGATGTATCAATCGTTAAAAATTAATAAATTCTACGATATAGATTCATATACTGTGGAAGAGGGGCAAGCTGTAAACTGGGGAATGAAAGATGTTCCATTCTTAGAGCAATCAGCTGCTTTAATGAAGGATATGCCTCAGCCATTCTACTCTAGACTTATTACTTTAACGAACCATTATCCATTTACATTGGATCCAGAAGATATTATGATTCCTGAATATGATTCAAATTCAGGTACATTAAATCGTTACTTCCAAACAGTACGTTATATGGATGAGGCTTTAAAAGACTTCTTCCAACAGTTAAAAGATCAAGGTGTCTATGATAATTCTATTATTGTGATGTATGGGGATCACTATGGTATTTCTGAGAACCATAATAAAGCAATGGCACAATATTTAGGAAAAGATCAAATTACACCAATGGATAATGCAATGCTTCAAGAAGTACCTTTATTCATCCACATCCCAGGAGCTGGCGATGGAAAAGAAATGACTGAGATTTCAGGACAAATGGATTTACGTCCAACGATCTTACACCTTCTTGGCGTTGAAACGTCAAAAGATATGCAAATGGGGGCAGATTTATTTTCTCCAGAGCATGAGGACTTTGTAGTCTTCCGTGATGGACGTTTTATTACAGATAAATACGTCTATGCTGGTGAAGCTTGCTATGACAAAGCAACTGGCGAAGAAATAGATGGTGAGCCATGTCAGTCTTATGCTGATCGTGCTACAATGGAGCTAGAAAATTCTGATGCCATCATTAATGGAGACTTACTTCGCTTCTATGACGAAAAAACAGGTAATTTAAAGCAGGATTCAGTTAAATAATCAAAGAGAGATCTCGTATAGGGATCTCTCTTTTTATTGCTGATAAAAAAGAATTAGTCTCAAGCACTATTCATAAAATTTTTTTGTGAATCCTATGCTAAAGAAAACACTTTTCGCAATGTTTTACAACACTATGCAACGTCAATACACTTTATTGAACATTTCTTTTTATTGACAAATAGCAAGATATGATTATAATAAGTGTAAATATCTGCATAACGAAGATTTGTTTTTCGCATTTCGGAGTATAAGAGTGAAAGGCATCGAAAAGAACGAGTAACTTTAATGGAACTGACAGAGAGTAGCCGGTTGTTGAGAGGCGCAAGGGGATATTAAAGTGAATACATCTTGGAGCTGCGTACCGAAACTATAGTAGGCTACGACGGGGTTGCATCCGTAATCATTGCAAAAGTATCGCTATGGCTGTACTTGTTGAGGAGAGCTATGTGAATAGCTCTCGAAAAAAGGTGGTAACACGTTTATCTACGTCCTTTAGGAATTTCCTAAAGGCGTTTTTTTTATGCCTTCTAAGCCAAAACGTGTAAAGCTATTAAAGCCTTGTAAACAAAATCGGTACCCCATTTACTCTTATAGAACTTGCAATATTAATATTTAATATTACAAGGAGATGTTTCGTATGTTTTTAACACCAAAGGAGCAAATAGCGATTATCAAGAAGGGTGCTAACAAGATCGTTGATGAACAGGATTTATTTGAAAAATTAGAGCGATCGTATAAAGAACAGCGACCTTTAACGATTAAGCTAGGGCTCGATCCGTCCGCACCAGATATTCATTTAGGTCATGCGGTTGTTCTACGGAAAATCAAGCAAATGCAAGATTTAGGCCATCATGCAGTTATTGTTATCGGTGATTTTACAGGACGAATTGGCGATCCTACAGGTAAAGCTAAGGGGCGAATAGCCTTAAATGACGATATAGTGAAGAAAAACGCCCAAACTTATTGTGAGCAAATTTTTAAAGTACTAGATCCGAACAAGACAACGGTTCGTTTTAATAGTGAATGGTTAGCGAAGCTGTCCTTTGAAGAAGTCATCAAGCTAGCAGCCACAACATCTGTTGCTCGACTTCTAGAGCGCGAAGATTTTCAGAAACGTTACCAACAGCACATCCCAATTGGTATACATGAGTTTTTCTACCCACTTATGCAAGCATATGATTCAGTAGAACTTGAGGCAGATATAGAGTTAGGTGGAACGGATCAGACGTTCAATATTTTAATGGGACGCACCTTACAAAAGCATGGAGGATTAGAAAAACAAATTGCTATTTTTATGCCCTTACTAGAGGGGTTAGATGGTATTGAAAAAATGAGTAAGAGTTTAGGTAATTATATTGGCATCAATGAAGCACCTGAGATTATGTTTAAAAAGGTGATGGAAGTACCAGATACTTTAATTATCAAATATTTCGAATTAGCAACAGATGAGCATCCACTACAAGTGCAGGCTATTCAAGATAGACTACAAAAGGGAGAGAATCCCCGCGATTTGAAATTCCTATTAGCAGAAATTATAACGGCTTTATACCATGGATCTACAGCAGTGGAGGAAGCAAGAGCTTATTTTGAAGCAGCATTTCAAAAAAAGGAAATACCAAAAAACATTCCTATACTGCTCTTAGAAATTGATAAGGAAAGAATCGTGGATATCATTCCACAACTAGTGACAATGGGTTTTATTCAAAGTAAGAGTGAGTTTTTGAGGTTAATCAAGCAAAAAGGAGTATCCTTGAATGGAGAAAAAATGGCGATGGATGACATATCACAAGTATTAATGAATAATGATGTACTACAAATCGGCAAGAAGCGGTTTCTTCAATTCAATAAGTAATAATAGACAAAAAAAGAGCAATCTCCGAAGAGACTGCTCTTTTTCTGTCTGAATTTTAGTGTAATTTTGGTGGGTAACCGCTGTGAACAATCGTCATGATGACGAACCATCCGAATACAGCAGCACTTAATAAGTTGAAAACAACGCTTAATAGGTTCTTTTCTTTAATTGCTTGGAATGTACCAAATACAGCTAAAATCGCTACTAGACCAAAAATAACCATTAATAAGTTCATTAAAAATAGACACTCCTTTCGACATCAGAAAATGAATGTCGCAAACAATATTCCTCCTTAATTGTAAACGTTCTACTTGTTTTTGTCGAGGACTAAAATACTGTAAACTATGAACATTTATCGTCAAATTGTGGCAAAGCCTGTATAATAGGAAGTTGAGGTGATAACTATGATGAACGTACGAAGTTATTCTCTTGGTCCCGTCCAAACGAATTGCTATATCGTATCGAATAAAGAAAAAGAATGTATCGTATTTGATCCAGGTGAAGAGGCGGAGCGTCTAATTAAAACAATCCGTAGCAACGGCTTAAAACCTCTTGCTATCTTTTTAACACATGCCCATTTTGATCATATAGGGGCAGTAGATGCAGTGCGTGAGGTATTTGACGTTCCTGTATGGATTCATGAAAAGGAAGTTAGTTGGCTAGCAGATCCAACGAAGAATGGCTCTAGTAAATATCCTGCATTACCAGATTATAGGGTAGCTGCACCAGCGCAAGATACAATTATCAAAAAAGAACAGCAAATTGAAATAAGTAATTTTGTGTTTCAAGCTGTTTTTACACCTGGGCATTCACCGGGGAGTATTTCTTATATCTTTGAAAACGACGGTTTTGCCATCGTGGGAGATACGTTATTTGAACAAGGTGTAGGACGTACAGATCTATTAGGGGGATCAACCAAAATTTTATTGGAATCTATCCATAATAAACTGTTGACATTACCTGAGGATACTATTATCTATCCTGGACACGGTAATTATACAACGGTAGGCGCAGAAATGGAGACAAATCCTTTTTTAAATGGATTTTAAAACATGGATAATAAACTGTTTTAGCACATAAAAAAGCGTATCTCACCGAAAGTGAGATACGCGATTTTGTTTGTATTAATGACCGCCACCAGGTACGTGAATGAATGTTGTATAGTACGTGAAGCCAGCGAAGAATACAGTTAAATATGCTCCGAAAATGTACATGTACATACGTTCTGAAAGGTTTAAGAAGCCTAATAATAAGAATAAACCTGTATTACCTAAGAATAATAGCGATACCTCGTTCATACCTCCAAGGTAGAACATAACGGCAAAAATACCTGTCCAGAATGCCATAACTTTATACATATTATCCATGAAATTTCCCCTCCTTTTGCCCACGACACAATAATCTCTTACTCATTATAAATGATATGAAAGGTGTCTGTAAACTGGAACTTCTCCATGTTTGTGACAAACAAATGGATTTTTAATCTAGCTATCGATTTCTGTCACGTTTATTTCATATTTACATAAATCGCAATTATGTATCATACTTTCCATTTGCACAAATTCATTGTTCGTAAACAATGCATCTAATTGCCCTTTTAAATAGGATTCATGTAATGAACAAACAATTTCAGAATAGGCTGTCAGTTGCTCCTGGAATGGACAATTGAAGATGGAGAAGATAACTTTTTTTCCTTGCTCAGTTTGTTGAATCTGTGGAATATAGCCAATTAAAGCGGCATTGTCCGTTAATAGCTGAAGTTTTTCATCGAAGGAAAGAGAATTACTTAATGTCAATTCAGCACTCATATAATTTTTCATTTGCTGGTAGCCGTCTTGGTAGCTAATTTCCTGGCACTTTGTTAATGCAGATGGACCAAAGTCTTCAATTAATTGTATCGTCCATTTTAATAAACGATCTTCATCACGTCTTGGAAAAGTAAGAGATACGCCTTTTTCTGAAGCTTTATAAACACGTCCAGGTCTGCCACCTTTACCTGTTTTTACATAGTCAGCTGTAATAATATTTATTTCTGAAAGCTTCGTTAAATGAAGTCGAGCAACGTTTGGATGGATACCGAATTTATCAGCAATATGTTGTACAGTAACTGTTTTTTTCTCTTGCAATATGTACTCATAAATAGAGTATCTTGTTTCATCCGCTAGTGTACTAGTAATTTTTAATGGATGGATCATGAGCTTCACCTCTTTAATTAATTATAAAAATTATGTTCGTCTACCAAGTGTTAGGAAAATAATCATGTTGATACTATTATATTGTATTATTGAAAAAGATACAGTTCATTTCGGCATAAATATTAATTTTTTCATGTATTTATATTCTTTTTTAGTGGAAAATTGCACTTTATCCACATTTTTATAGCAAAAAACATTATTGGCAGAAAATTAACTTATAAATTTTTATTTTCTGAAAAGGGCTTTTCTCGTGGCGAGTTCCTCCTTATACTAGGAAATAACGAATAGAGCGGTCATATTCGAATGAACTAAAAGAGAGGTGCATATATGCAGAATTTTGAAACAGTTGTTGAACAAAAATGTGAGCAACTTTTACTAAAGGCCTATCATTTTGGAGCATCCGATTTATTGCTAGTTCCAGGAAACATAAAGTATCGGATCTATTTTCGAAAATATGATAAACTTCTCCACGCTGGTGAGCTACCTCATGAACTTGCAGAAAGAATGATCTCTTACTATAAATTTCTTGCAGAATTAGATATTAGTGAGCGTCGTAAACCTCAAAGCGGTGCCTTTCAAAAGGCAATGGAGCAAAATTCTTATTCGTTTCGTGTATCCACACTGCCTTCTGTATTTTTAAAAGAAAGCTTAATTATTCGTTTACTTCTCCAAAATCATGCATTTCCACTAACTTCCCTAAGCTTTTCCAAAAGCGCAGCTTACCAACTCATGGAGCTGGTACAAAACCGACAAGGTCTTCTGTTTTTTACGGGAGCAACCGGCTCTGGCAAGTCTACTTCACTTTATTCCCTCATCCACTACTGTTCCACAGAATTGAATCGACATGTGATTTCTTTAGAAGATCCTGTAGAAAACAGCCAAGCCAATTTACTTCAAATTCAAGTCAACGAGCGAGCAGGCGTTACATATGCTGCAGGATTAAAAGCCATTTTGCGCCATTCACCTGATGTCATTATGATTGGTGAAATTCGCGATAGAGAAACAGCAAATATTGCCATCCAAGCTTCTCTAACAGGGCATTTAGTTGTCTCCACTATTCATGCAAAAGACTCCATTAATTGTCTCTATCGTTTAATGGATTTAGGTGTGTCGATAGAGGAGCTTCGTCAAACGGTTATCGGTATAGTTGCCCAAATGCTTGTTCAAACCTCAGCTATACATGAAGAACGTCGAGCTATCTTTGAGATATTACATGATGACCATCTATCAAGAGCCATCACCGCTATCAAAGATAAGGGCAATTACAAACTTCCTTATGATTTAACATTAATGGGACAAAAAGAATTAGTGGAGAGCCTATATGCAGTTACAAACATACATCGATAAAATTGCTCTTTTTTATAATCGGGCTACAAAATGGCGGGTAAAGGAGCAAGCTCAGCTTTTCAATCGTTTATGTGTATTAATGCAGGAAGGATATTTATTTCCCCAAGCTATTTCCATGCTACTACCTCATCATATTGAAGCACATGATGACATACAGCAGCAAATTGATGAAAAGCTCAGACAAGGAGTAGGCGTTGCAGGGATATTTGAAACATTACAGCTAGGGAATCATTATTTAATGGCAATTAAGGTGGCGGAAAACAATGGCCACATGATAGAAGCATTTAAAGGTGTAGCTAAACAGATAACAGTAAGTGAAAAGACTAAAAAAAGTTAATCAAGCTGCTGATCTATCCTGTCACACTGATTATCTTTTTATTGTTATTATTTTTTGTGTTTCGTACATTTTTTTTGCCGAACATTGAAAGAATGGTCGGCAGTCGTACCTCTGAAACAGAAGAGACAAGCATTGCATTGTCCAATCTGTTATTGCATGTTCCAGATGTAGTTATCTCGACCATGTTCATAGTAATAGGTAGCGTATTCCTTTTTCGATTCTATCTTAAACGACAAGCTGTTGCTCATCAACTTACAGTCTTATTAAAAATCCCCTTTATACAACGCTATTTTAGGTTGACTTTGACAAGGCAATTTGCTGCTTATTTAGGAAGCTTACTACAAAGTGGATTTTCATTACAAGCAAGCCTACAGCTATTAGAGGAACAGCAACTACAACCATTTCTTCAAGTTCTTTCACAGCGTATAAAAGATAGAGTCATCTTTGGAGAATCACTCACACAGGCGGTAACGATCATGGCCGTTTTTCAAAAGGATTTTCCGATGTTCGTTGAGCATGGCGAGCACAGCGGATATTTAGGAAAAGAGTTAGTATTGTATAGCGATTTATTAATGGAAAAGCAGGAACAGCTTTTGCAAAAAATATTAGCTTTTGTGCAGCCAAGTTTCTTTATCCTTATAGCTGCTTGTATAATAGCGGCTTATATCAGTTTATTATTACCCATCTATCACATGATTGAATTAGTTTAGGAGGAAGATGATGAAACGTCTTAACCAACAAGCTGGTTTTACTTTAATTGAGATGCTTATAGTTTTGTTAATTATATCCATTCTTATTTTAATTACAATCCCAAATGTTACAAAGCATTTCGCCACAATAGATAAGAAAGGCTGTACGGCTTATATATCCATGGTACAAGGTCAAGTAGAGGCGTATCGTGTAGATTATATGGCTTATCCTACCTTAGAGGATTTAGTGGCAAAGGGCTATTTAAAGGAAAATGAAACAACCTGCCCAAATAAAGAAGAAATAGTGATTACTAATGAGGGAGAGGTACGTCCAGCCAATGTCAACTTGGAAACAGGTACGGATAGCTAATGAATGTTCATAAAAACGGTGGTTTTACAATTTTTGAAATGCTGGTTGTCTTATTTCTTGTTATGAGTTTAACAGCGATTGTTAGTAAATTCTCATTGAAAATAGCAGAAACCAAGGAATTAGAACGATTTTTTACGCAATTACAACTGGATATTCAATATATTCAAACCTATAGTATGAGCCAACGACAATATATAGCCCTGAAAATGGATGGTTCAACAAATCGTTATACTATTCAAAAAGATATTTATACTCATTTATATGAACGCTCTTTTCCAAAGGGGGTTGAATTTTTGCCAGCTGAGAGTTCAATTCAAACACTTGTCTATAACTATAGCGGCAATGTGATGACAGCAGGCACCATCGCATTTAAAACACCACAGGGCAAGAAAAAAGTAATCATAACATTAGGGCGAGGGAGAGCTAGGATTGAATGAGTCAGGCTATTCTTTTGTAGAAACTATTTTAGGTGTGGGTATTTTGATGCTGCTTTGTACCTCGTTAATCCCCATTACCTATACGATGAAAACAAATCTTGCTAATAAAAAAATGGAGCTAATTGCAGCTGAAACAGCATACGAAGGTTTAAAACAGTACCATGCGATTCAAGTAACAGAGGGCTCTCGGACCATTGAACAGGTTGCTTATCATTGGATAGTTGACGAACAACAAGTCTGTGTCCAATTTCAAAATTTACAAGAGTCACGCCAAAAATGTATCCAAGTGACAGGTGAAGTGCATGAATGAAAAAGGCTATACATTAATAGAAGCTATGTTTCAATTAGTCGTTTTTGTGCTTATTTCTCATTTTTTTGTCCTTATAATACTTTGGTTTGCTGAAATGAAATCAACTATGCTAATAGATGAACAAACAAAGTGGGAACTATTTGTTTCTGACTTGAACCTCTCTCTAAAAGAACTTTCCACCTTTTCCATTCGTGAAGATCAAAAAAGAATAACTTTCCAAACAGCTAATACGCTCCATCATATTGATTGCTACTCGAATATTATTCGTGAGCAGGTAAAGGGTGGACATGTTCCTATGCTAATAGGAATCAATAAATGTCAATTTAGCTATTCCGAAAATAAGCTGACGGTAGCTGTTGAAATGGCTAGTGGTATTCAAAAGGAGCGAACCTTTTATGTGCCAATTATTGAAAAATGACAGAGGGGCTATTTTTTTGATCGCAATTGCATTATTATTTTTTGTAACTACTTTTGTTCTTGCGTATTATATGTCTTATGAAATGCAGTATCGAACATATGATGGGCTAGAAAAATTGAATGTTCGAGCTACGATAAATTTATTGGGACAAATTTTGTCAGACAGTGTAGAATCGTAGTTATAAGAAGGTGAATCGAATTGCGAAAAATATATTTAGTTGGTTTTATGGGTAGTGGAAAAAGTGCATTAGGAAGACGTTTAAGCTATTTATTGAAGATGCCATATTATGATATGGATCATGAGATTGTGCGTCAGCAGGGGATGACAATTCCACAGATTTTTGAAAAATACGGTGAGGCCCACTTTCGAGAAATAGAAACAGAATTTTTGAAAAATTTTAGGGACGAGGCCTGTATTATTTCGACTGGTGGTGGCGTTGCCATCAATGCTGAAAATCGAAAAATTATGAGACGCAGTGGACTGGTGTTTTTTTTAGATGCGTCGTTTGAGGATATTTATAAACGAGTTCAGCATGATCCAAATAGACCCATTGTACAGAGCTCTACAAAGGAGGAGCTAGAAAGTCTGTATCACTACAGAAGGAAGTTTTACCGTGATGCAGGTCATATTCAGGTACTGACAGAAGGTAGGACGATTCGCCAAATTCTAGAGTATTTAGTATTTCAAGTGAAAAGATTGAAAAACGAACGATAAATAGCTTATTTTTATTTAATGTTCGTGTTTTATTATCTTTTAAAAAATGATTGCCTTTCCAATGCATTTAATGTTAGGATATAGACAAATAAGTAACTAAATGTTCATTGAATACTAAATAGTACCAAGATTTATCTTGGGCGGATGATTGTGCGGGGAGAGAGCGTGTAGACGCCACCGAAGGAGCAAGTAGCAATGGGCTATGAATCTCTCAGGTAAAAGGACTCGTACAAGACGCAACTCTGGAGAGAGCTGTAGTATAACAATAACAGCCACCAAAGGGGAAAGCCGACTGATTGGCAACGGTAAAGCTTGCGAGCCAGTCTGGTGTAACTTTCAGGTGCAAGGACAGAGAATCCCGAAAAGGGGTTCGTCTGTCTTTTTTTATGTCTATAGCCCGTTTTACTTAATTGACTGTAGGAATACAAAAAGCAGACGAACTACTACCAGTAAAAATGTAACTAACAATAAGGGGGCAAAAAAGAATGTCGAATGAATTAAAACGTACACCTCTATTTGAAGAATACGCGAAATATGGTGCAAAAACAGTTGACTTCGGTGGATGGGAATTACCTGTTCAATTCTCTTCTATTAAAGAAGAACATGATGCAGTACGTAATCGTGCAGGCTTATTTGATGTATCACATATGGGAGAGATTTTAGTAACAGGTCCCGATGCATTAGGTTTTTTACAAAATCTTTTATCAAATGATGTATCAAAAATTGCTGACGGTCAAGCGCAGTACACGGCAATGTGCTACGAAGATGGTGGCGTTGTTGATGATTTATTAACATATAAATTAGCTGACAATCACTATTTATTATGTGTCAATGCAGCTAACATTGAAAAAGACTATGATTGGATGATGGAAAATCAACATCAATATGATGTGACGATTGATAACCAATCGGATGCCTACGCACAAATTGCTCTTCAAGGACCACTAGCAGAAGAAGTTCTTCAATCCCTTACTTCGACTGATGTAAGTGCCATTAAATTTTTCCGCTTCCAAGAGAATGTGGAGGTTGCAGGACATAAAGTATTAGTGTCTCGCAGTGGCTACACAGGTGAAGATGGCTTTGAATTATATGGCGCTCCAGAAGACATCAAAGCGCTTTGGGGTAAAATTTTAGAGGCAGGTCAAGAAAAAGGTGTGGTTCCAGCTGGACTAGGATGTCGTGATACACTTCGTTTTGAAGCGGGGCTACCACTATATGGTCAAGAGCTATCAGCAACAATTTCTCCTCTAGAGGCTGGTATTGGTTTCGCTGTGAAATTAAATAAAGAAGGCTTCATTGGTCATGAAGCATTAGTAGCTCAAAAGGAAAATGGTCTACCACGCAAACTTGTAGGCATTGAAATGATTGATAAAGGCATTCCACGCCATGGCTACAAAGTGTTTAAGGATGGTCAAGAAATCGGTGAAGTGACAACTGGTACACAGCTTCCTTCATCAAAACGTAATGTTGGTCACGCATTAATTGACAGTCAATTCGCAACAATCGGAACTGAGCTAGAAATTGAAATTCGCGGTAAACACTTAAAGGTAATAACAGTAGAAACACCGTTTTACAAGCGTTCAAAATAATAGTTGAAAAGAGGGACCTACATTTATGAAACATCGTTATTTACCTATGACGGAGCAAGATCAAAAAGAAATGTTAGACGTAATCGGTGTATCCTCAGTCGATGAGTTATTTGAGGATATTCCTGAGAAAGTCCGTTTTAAAGGCCTTTATGATATTAAAGAAGCAAAATCAGAATCTGCGTTATTAAAAGAGTTAACGGCACTTGCTGCTAAAAATAAGGACACAAATGCCAACGTATCATTTTTAGGTGCAGGTGTTTATAACCACTATAAACCAGTGATCGTAGACCATGTTATTTCTCGTTCAGAATTCTATACAGCTTATACACCATATCAGCCAGAGATTTCACAAGGTGAGCTACAAGCTATCTTTGAATTCCAAACGATGATTGCTGAGCTAACGGGAATGGATCTTGCTAACTCTTCTATGTATGACGGTGGTACAGCATTGGCAGAAGCGGGTATGTTGGCAGCTGGTCATACGCGTCGCAAGAAAATTTTAGTGTCAGAAGCAGTGCACCCAGAATATCGCGATGTTGTTGCTACATATGCATATGGTCAATCCATTGATATCGTGACTATCCCGCAAAAAGATGGTGTGACAGATGTGGATGCATTAAAAGAGTTAATCGATGACAACACAGCAGCTGTTATTGCACAATATCCAAACTTCTTTGGCCAAGTGGAAGATATCCAAGTGATTGGGGATATTGCACATGCTGCAAAAAGCTTACTCGTTGTATCTTCTAACCCATTGGCATTAGGAATTTTAACGCCTCCTGGCAAGCTTGGTGCTGATATTTGTGTAGGTGATGCGCAAGTATTTGGTATTTCTGAAGCTTTCGGCGGCCCACACTGTGGTTTCTTTGCAGTGACAACAAAATTGATGCGTAAGGTACCAGGACGTCTTGTTGGTGAAACAGTGGATGGTGAAGGCCGTCGTGGATACGTATTAACACTACAAGCACGTGAGCAACATATCCGCCGTGATAAAGCAACTTCCAATATTTGCTCGAACCAAGCACTACTTGCACTTGCAGCTTCTGTAGCGATGACAGCTCTAGGAAAACAAGGAATTCGTGAAATGGCTACTCAAAATATCGCGAAAACACGTTATGCAAAAAATGCCTTTGAAGCAGCAGGCTTTACAGTAGCATTCCAAGGCGCACACTTCAATGAAATCGTTGTGAAAACGAATAAATGTGTGAAGGAAATCAATAAAGGCTTAATCGAAAAGGGTATTATCGGTGGCTATCCTTTAGGTCAAAATTATGACTCTCTTAAAAATCATGTGCTAATCGCAGTAACTGAATTACGCACGAAAGAAGAAATTGATGCACTTGTTGCAGAAATGGGGGCTCTTAATGCATAACGAAAATCAATCACTCATTTTTGAAATTTCAAAAGAAGGTCGCGTTGGCTATAGCTTAGAAGTACTAGATGTGCCTGAGGTAGACCTAGCAGATTTATTACCTGCAAACTTAGTACGTTCAGAGGCAGCAGAACTACCTGAAGTGTCTGAGCTTGATATTATGCGTCATTATACAGCACTTTCTCGTAGAAACCATGGAGTAGACTCTGGCTTCTATCCGCTTGGCTCTTGTACGATGAAATATAATCCGAAAATTAACGAAACAGTTGCACGTCTTTCTGGCTTTGCAAATGTTCACCCATTACAGGATGAATCAACAGCACAAGGGGCAATGGAGCTTCTTTATGATCTTCAAACTTCTTTAGTAGAAATTACTGGGATGGATGAAGTTACATTACAACCAGCAGCAGGTGCTCATGGTGAATGGACAGCGTTAATGATGATTCGTGCCTTCCATGAAGCAAATGGTGAAGGTCACCGTAACAAGGTAATCGTTCCTGATTCAGCTCACGGTACAAACCCAGCATCTGCGACAGTAGCAGGCTTTGAAACAATCACTGTTAAATCAGATGAAAATGGCTTAGTTGATATCGAAGACCTTCGCAAAGTAGTAGGTTCTGATACAGCAGCTCTAATGTTAACGAATCCGAATACACTAGGGTTGTTTGAAGAAAACATTATCGAAATGGCAGAGCTAATTCACTCTGTAGGCGGTAAAGTGTACTATGATGGTGCGAACCTCAATGCTGTAATGAGTAAAGCACGTCCTGGCGATATGGGCTTTGACTGTGTGCATTTAAATCTACACAAAACATTTACAGGCCCACATGGTGGCGGTGGTCCAGGTTCTGGTCCAGTAGGTGTAAAAGCAGATTTAATTCCATTCCTACCAAAACCAGTATTAGTAAGAACTGAAGAAGGCACATACCACTTTGACTACGATCGTCCACAATCAATCGGACGCGTAAAACCTTACTATGGTAACTTTGGTATCAATGTTCGTGCTTATACGTACATTCGTACAATGGGTCCTGATGGCTTAAAAGCTGTTACAGAATATGCTGTATTAAACGCCAACTACATGATGCGTCGCTTAGAGCCATTCTACGATCTACCATATAACCGTCACTGTAAACATGAATTTGTCTTATCAGGTCGTCGTCAGAAGAAACTAGGCGTTCGTACATTAGACATCGCAAAACGTCTGTTAGACTTTGGCTACCATCCACCAACAACATACTTCCCATTAAATGTGGAAGAGGCATTGATGATTGAGCCAACTGAAACAGAATCAAAAGAAACATTAGATGCATTCTGTGATGTAATGATTCAAATTGCGAAAGAAGCAGAAGAAAATCCATCAATTGTTCAAGAAGCACCTCATACAACAGTCGTATCTCGTCTAGACGAAACTCGTGCTGCTCGTACACCAGTGCTTCGTTATCAAAAAGCATAATCTCCAAAACCGTTCACGTTCATGTGAGCGGTTTTTTTGCATCTAAAATTACAAGCTAAATGATATTTCCCGACTATTTTGTTGGCTGGTCTTTCTTTTTTTGAATTCGTAATAACCTGGAAGAAAAGTACAAATGCTTAAAGAACTATTTTATGTAGATTCATTCTAAAAGACTAATATAACTATATGTTTAATACTTTTTATTCATTTTTTCTATGTAGAAGATTATTTTAAAAAATAGCTTTGGGCCTAAGACCAATTGAACCTTTAGTTGTTTTTTTTGTAAAAAAATAGGATAAATCCATTATTAACTGAAAAAATATCATAATTATTACTATGTAACATTTTTACTAAACATACTTTAAATTGTTTTTAATGACAATATTTTCTATAGAAAATATTGACATTAATTTTTGGTGTTGTATAGTTACTTTTGTGATACATACTATCATTAGTGAATTTCGTATAAAAAATGCATAAAAGTAGAATTAGAGTTTCTAGTACATAGTTTAGCCTCATATTGATTTTTATTGTAAATTTTTTTCTTAAATGTTTATATATTGTTTCTATTTAGAAAGCTAGAAGTCTAGCGATGGTAGAGGATGGATTCGATTCTATTTACAAAACACAGGTGAGTACGAATATTGAAAGAATTTTACACTTCCAATCAGGTGACTTTAAGCATGAAAATATCGTTCGTTTCTTTAGCAATAATCTAAGCAGTCAAAAAAGTAAATGGCAGAATGATAAAGGTTATGTCAACTCTATTATTCATGATGGAGATGGTATCGGCTACATTATTGATGAGAAAACGAGCACGTGTCAAATTGACCTTGTATTTAATGGTAATGTGAAGAATTTAGAAGTAATGATTACAAAAAGGACAAGTGCTGTTAAAGCCTAACAAGTTTAAACATACAGTTATTCAATTTTTCAGTCGTATGTTTAAGATTTATCATGTATAAATCTTTTAACATAAATATGAATCGAGCGACTAATTACTAATATTGAAAAATTAGCTATTTCACGATACGGGTACGACATCGTGAAAAAGATAGCTGTAGCTAATATGATTTCATTAGAATGTTAGACGTCATGATTCAACAAATTTTAGGAGGTAAGAAAATGGGTTTTGTATTAAAAGTAGAAGGTTCAGAAGCAATTGAATTAGGCTTAGAAAGCATCATGACTGTCGAATATGAGACAGATACACCGAATGATTCTAACGCTCGCTCTACAGATGTTGGAGCCACTTTAAAAGTTAAAGGTAAAATTTTAACGGCTACTGATGGTGATAATTCTGATGATACGATGAAATTGAGTTTATGGTCATTAGTACCTGCTGAGAAGGCTGACTGTTACCGTAAAGTGACTTTAGAGGTTGTTTCAGCAGATCAAGTAGTAAGAAAAATTCATTTCCCAAATGCTTTTGTGGTGGATTATACAGAAAGATATGGTGACACAGAAGGTATTGGTGAGTTCTTCTTATTTATTAAGCAAAAGAAAGACAAAACAGATTTGGCAAAAATCGAGGGTGGCTACGCTGTCTAAGATTGCAGCATGATAAAATACTACTAATTATCTAAGGAACTTTTATAGTTCCTTAGATTATTTTTAATCTCCCTAAAATTACTTTAAAGGCGGAAAATAAAAGATCCTATACATAGAAAAGATATCACTCAAACTCATATTTTTGTGAGGAAGAAGTAGAGAGAAGCATTGCCAACAGGTATGCCTTTGATGAGCTGGTTGAGGCAATGGGAGGATGCAGATTTCAAATTCTGTGTCATGAAGGATATGTAGGGAAATGGTTATGAACTATATTTGGGATTTGCTAATTCAAGCCGAAGAATTGCCAATATCTATTCACCTTATATGGAGCTTAGTCCACAACTATTAAATTCACAGGTAATAGAGCAGCATGTGGAAGTAAACCCCTACCATCGTTACTTTAAAGACCTCTTTCATCCTGATCATACGACGGATGAGGCTTTTAGAGATGTTTTATTAGATATTACATTGCATTTTTTTAGCTTTATTAAAAAGTGGTTTGGATATGAGTGAAACCTACCTTGTTGGGCGTGTAACAGGCCCACTAAGCAAATAATAGTTGGTGAAAAAACGGTTAAAAAACGGAAGGTGATTGGGATGAAATTTATAGATGAAAAAATTATTGCATTAAGAAATGAAATGAGAGAGCAGGAGCAACATGAGCTAGCCCAGCGACAAGCAGCCTTACAAAAGGAACAGGAGCCTGAGCAAGTATCTGAGCAGGAGGAACAAGACTTAGAAAAAGTAAATATCTATCAAAGCTACATCATAATTGATGATGAGAAGGTAGGGGTGATGGAGCAGTCGTTATTGGATGGCAAAATGACGATCCGTATGCCAAAACTATTTTCGAAGATGTCTACTGAATTAGCAGCCTTAAAGTACCCATCGGACCGTCGACCAAATCTTATTTATACAGATGAATCCTCATCGATTAATCTTGCCTTCAACCTAACTCCACATCGATTAAAGGAAGAGGGAGTTGCTGCTTTTCAAGAAAATATGATTGATATCCTTGAACAAGCTCAACCTTCAGCTGATTGGCTTGATACGGATGTCCTGAAGATTGACGAGAAGACAGTCGGCTTTTTAGAGATTATAACACCGGCTATTGATGGCGATATTTTTAATTTAATGTTCTTTGCCTCTATCGAAGGGATGGCACTTATTGGAACCTTCAATTGTATGGAGGAGGACCTTGAAACTTGGCGTCCGATTGCGAGAGCTATGATGGAATCCTTGCGATTTGCTTCAAATAGTAGGAACGGAGGGGGAATACGGTGAGTAGTGTAGTGACAGCTTATCATAATATTCAAATTCTACCTTTCGAGCTTATTAGTATTCAAGAGCTTACTATCGTAAAAAAAATGAATGAACATGCTATGTTACGTTTTACTGGTATTGTGCCTGAAGTAGCGAGAGACACTTATGTAGAAATGACGGAGGCAAGATCGGCAATTGTAGTAAATCAGCTTAATCATCTTGGTGTCCCTTCACCATTATTTAAAGGTGTAATTTTAGATGTGAAGGTTCGTTCAGTTCGTGGCATTTATTATATTGAAGTAGAAGCGGCTTCAAGCACCTATCAGCTAGACATTAAAAAGAAAAATCGCTCCTATCAGGATAAGGAAATGACCTATTCGTCTTTATTTAAACTATTACATCCTTTTTATCCTGGTCTTGACATTATTGATGAAGCAACAAAGGGTGCTAAATTAGACAAGTTTACCCTGCAATATCGAGAGACCGATTGGCAATTTTTAAAAAGACTAGCCTCACGTTTTAACACTGGACTAGTGCCTGCTGCTACCTTTGATAAGCCAAAGTTCCATTTTGGTGTGCCTGCTGGTAGAGCTAAAGGCAAGCTAGAAGATTACCATTATACTACCCGAAAAAAACTAGCAGATTACCTTCTTTATACAGAGAATGGTAATGGAGGTATGGGAGAGCATGACTTTCTATACTATGAGGTGGAAACAGATAAGGTAATGGAAATAGGAGATCATGTCACCTTTCATCAACAAACGCTTTATATATGTGAAGCATACACAACCATGAAGGATGGCTTGCTGAAACATTATTATACGCTGTCAACGAAAAATGGCATGAATAAAAGTGAACTATTTAACGATGCGATCTCAGGTTTATCACTGGAAGGAAAAGTATTAGAAGTCGCAAAGGATCATATTAAGGTGCATTTAGCGATTGATGAGAAGCAGGATAAAGGAAAAGCACATTGGTTTCTTTATTCTACGGGCTATACAGCAGAAGGACATAGTGGTTGGTATTGTATGCCTGAAATTAATGACTTTGTTCACGTCTATTTTCCTTCACATCGGGAGGAGGAAGGAATTTCTAGCAGCTCCATACGAAAAAATTTAGATACTTCAGCAACGAACAAACTAGATGATCCTTCAACCAAATATTATCGTACAGCCTTTGGTAAAGAGATTAAAATGAGTCCAACTGAAGTGGTTATTACTGCACAGGATGGCGATATTTTTATTCGGCTAAATGAAGCAAATGGTATTGAAATATTTAGTAAAAAAGAAATTAAACTTATCTCTGAGGCAGATATTTCAGTGAATGCGAGTAAGAAAATTCTTTTGTCTGCAGAGGAAGAAATTTCTTTACAATGCAAAGAAAGTAAAATAACGATGAATGGCAGTGTGCAAATTTTTGGGAAGGAAGTAAAGGCAAATTAAAATGGTTGCGTGTGAATGAGAAGGAAGGAGATTTATATGCAGACACAGGGAGTTTTACAGCATTTTTATGATAACGAAGTAGAAAAAAGAAGGTTGAAATATCTCTTATTGCTCGAGGATTTTTTTCAAGCCTCCAAGGATAAGCTCGCCGATGATTTTAGGATGTCTTTTCAAAAATTATGTCAGCAACTAAAACAACAGCAAACGCTTCAACAGAAAGGACCGATTGCACATATTACGTTTTCAATGCTGCGCACAGAGCTACTAGAGAGCAACCCTCACTATTTAGTAGAAGCTACGGATGAAGAATGGTTTTTTGATATTCATCCGCTTTTAACTACTTATGATGCAGGCTGGGCGCATCATTTTTTAGAGCAATACATTGAAGAATTAAGTTTGTATAGCAAAACTTTTATGGGGGCAATTACTCAGGCAGATATTGATTGCATTAGACTTCAGGACGCCAAACATTTTCACCAATATGTAATAAGTCTCGCTAGGTATGCGCTACCTGACATTATTCGATGTCCAGAGTATTTGGCACTGGATCGAGATGTGGCTGTCGAGATACGTGTAGGCGAGTTTATGGATATGAATGAGGTTGTCTATAGCGAGGATTTTTCAGCGAAGGATAGTGAAGAAATAAAGGCTTGGCTAGATGAACAATTAGAGGAGGAATATCCATACGAGGTATTTAGCCATTTAAATTTAGCAGGTGGGCGATATGAAGGCTTGGATATTCGCTATGCCTTTTTCCACAAAGCCAATTTAACCAATTGTCATATGCGTGAATGTCTGTTGATTGGTACTAGCTTTCGGGAGAGTCAGCTAATGGACACGGATTTGAGCTTTAGCACAATTTATGAGGCGGATTTTAGTAATAGTCAGTTACAGGGAGCGAATTTTCAACAGGTACAAGGAGCGAGTGGTCTACTAGATCGTCAGAAATGGGAAATACCTGGCTATTTACCGGTTCGTTTTACCGATGCGAATTTAGAAGGCGCCAATTTTGAGCTAGCGAATTTACGAGGGGCCAGCTTTATGGGGGCAAATGTTAGAAATACAAATTTTGCGGGAGCCAATTTAGAAATGGCTATTTTCTCTAAGGAAGCAAAGGAATATGTAAAGCTAGATCCATTCCAGGCTGCTAGTGTCATTTGGAAGTAGACAGTGTGAAAAAAGGAGACGAAAGATGAACTATTTTATTCTATCTCAAGATGAACGTATCACAAATGCTGTGAAACCTGTTGGTATTGCCCAAGTGATTAAAAAAGAGGTATTAACCATTGAAAGAATGGAAGAATTAGAGGAACTTGAACGGCAATTTCCTGTATTAGAAAAAGGCGAGGTGGTGTATATCGATCTCATAGAAAAGCCAATCATGCTTATTTCTGATGCTGTTAAACAATTAGTGGAAAAGTATGTCCCGAATATGCCATTTAAAGCAGTTGTTCTCACGGATATGCCTAAATTAATGCAAACCTTATATTGGCTGGTGATCCCACCAAGAGTGCGTTGTCTTTCCGCTCAAACGGAATTTCATCTGGATGGTACGTTGAAGAAGCTAGTCATAGATGAGCAGTTGGCTGCTCCTTATTCATTCTTTCAAATCGAGGGCATTAAAGAACAGTTTATTGTGGTGAATATTGAATTAGCAGAGAGTATTCTTCGCAGAGATTTTCGGGGAATACGATTACAAAAAATACAAACTGAAGGAAGATGGAACGACATTCTTTCTGTAGGAAAATAGATGAGGTGCTTGAAAAAGGATTAAAGCACATGATGGAAGGTGCTTTAGATAAATGGTAGGGAGAAAATAGCGAGATTAAAATTAGACCAATTTGAAGAAAGAGTCGTCAGACGTAAGTATTGCAGTTAAGTCTTATGTTTAGCAAAAGTGGTAACACCTTACGTATCGAAAGGATGGTTTTTCTATGTCAGAAGAAATGCAGACAAAGGGTGGCGACCAACGGAGTTATGTCGTAGCTGGTGCCAAATTATCCTGTTCGCAAGGAGATCAAACGAGTATTTTAAAAATGCCAGTCAGTCACGGTGTTTATACGAAAAATAAGGCGCAGATGAATACGATGGATTATAAGCCTTATGTGAATATTCAACCATTTGGCTTATGCCAGACATTAGCGAATCCTACTGTTGCGGCAGCTACAGCTGCCAATAATGGTGTCTTAAAGCCAATGCCCTGTACACCTGTGATTACAATGCCCTGGATTAGTGGAAAGGATGATCAATTAATTGAAAATCATCCAGCGTTAGTTAGTCAATCGATTAATATGTGTATGTATTGTGGAACGATAAAAGTAGAAGATGATGGGCAAGAATAAGCGATTGTCCCCTGAGGAAAGAAGGGAATTCATGTGAACACATACGAGGAAGTAATCGGATACGGTGAGCTTGAACTCGTATCCCCCTATGAAATCCAGACATTGCATAATCTCACGTTAACTCAAACAGTGAACGACCATGCAAAATTAGCAATAACGGGATTTATCCCTGCAGAAAAGAAAGATAGTTGTATGCAGCTTGCCAGTACGACAGATCGAATAGAGCTCTATCAAAAACATAACGGACAACGGCTGCATGCGCTTTTTAAAGGACAGGTAACAGAAATTGCGGTACGAATGACAAGGGGAGTATATCAAATTGAATTAGAGGCTGTTTCTTCTACATTCACCTTGGATTGCAAACAAAAATACCGTTCCTTTCAGCATCATAAAATGACTTATCAGGCGATGATAAAAAGGGTGCTAGATGATTATTCAGGTGCAGATGTTATTGATACTGTATCGAAAGCTACTCCTCTTAAGCAATTTATATTACAATATAAGGAGACGGATTGGCAATTTTTACAACGAATGGCCTCCCATTTTCGTGCGGTATTAGTCGCTGCAGTGGATGCTGATAAGCCGAAGTTTTGGTTTGGCCTACCTGAAGGACGAATGCAAAAGCTTTCCATGGCAAATTATACGATCTTAAAGGATCGCTCTAAGTTTTTACATAGTAAGTACAATGACATCGAGCAGCCAATTGAAGAGCGGGATACAGTTGCCTATGTGATAGAATCTAGAAAAACATTGAAACTGGGTGATCGCGTTCTGCTCCAGGGCAAGGAGCTTGTAGTAGCCAAGTCTATTGCCCGCATGAAGCAAGGCATCCTTACCTATGAGTATCATCTGCTGTTCGAAAAAGGCATACGTCAAGATAGGCGCAGTATTCCGTTCCTACCAGGCACAGCGATTGAAGGAAAGGTATTAGAGGTCAAAAAGGATCAGGTTCGAGTCCACCTCAGTATGGATGAGACACAAAAAAAGGAAGAAGCTACGTGGTTCCCACTGGCTACGCCTTATACGGCAGAGGGACATAGTGGCTTTTACAGCCCGCCAGAGGAAGGAGATAGTGTCCACCTAACCTTCCCGACTCATCGAGAGGAAGCAGCAGTTGTTCGTCATAGTGTACGAAAGGGCGGCGAGTCCAACCCGAAAACAGCTGATCCCAAAACGTCTTACTGGGGGACACCGAATGAGAAGGAAATGAAGCTAGACCCACAGTCCGTAACATTTACCGCCAAGGAGGGTGCTGTCTTTCTACAGCTCCATCAGGACAGCGGCATCACTGTGCATAGTAAGCCATCCTTGCTGGTCAAAGCCAACGACACGATCACCTTTGCCGGAAAACGTGTGTCCATGAGTGCAGCGGAGTCGATGCATATCACATGCGGCTCAAGCAGTCTTGTATTTGATGGCAATACCGATATTCAGGGACAGGTAGTGACGATGGAGGGCTCCATTAAAGCCCCTGTATCTGTCGCTGCGCAAGAAGAGGAAGCAGACCTGGAGGCAGCCCTAGACGTCATGGGGATGATCCCTGTTGGTGGGGGTGATGCCTAATGGGTCTATTAGGATTAGCAGGAAGCTTACTAGGGATGATTCCGAAAGTAGGCTCTCCAGGTGGAAAGAAAAAAGGAAAGAGCGGAGGATCGAAAGGAAAGAGCGCTAAGAAATCCTCCAAAAAAAAGAGCTCCACGAAGAAAAAACAACGGAAGTCCAATAAAAAGAAGAAAAAGAAAAAACGCAAGAAGAAAAAGAAGAAGTGGGGTAAATTCTTTACCAAGGCACGGAAGCTAAAAAATAGTTTATCCAAGAGTAAATTGGTTAAACGGGCGAAAAAGGCAATTAAAAAAGCTGTCCTGACCACGAAAAAGGTTGTGAAAAAAACAAAGGCGGCTGTGACAAAAGCCAAGCAACAGGTAAAGGCCGCTGTCAAACAGACGAAGCAGGTCGTCAAAAAACAAGTACTACCAGCGATGAAAAAAGCTGCACAAGCAACGACCAAAGCAGTGAAAAATGCTGTAAAACCTAAAAATCTGTTAAATACGCTCCAAACGGGCTTAGATATAGTAGGGATGGTCCCCGTTGTAGGAGAAGTAGCAGATGGCGTGAATGGTATTATTTATGCGGCAAGAGGTGACAAGGTCAATGCGGCCCTCTCCTTTGGCGCTATGATTCCAGTAGTGGGCAATGCGGCAACAGCTGGTAAATGGGTCAATAAAGGTGCGAAGGCAGCAAAGGGTATCAGTGAAAGTGCTCAAAAAGCGAATAAAGGTCTTTTAGGCAATGTAAAAGAAAAAGTCAACAAGCAAGTAGCGAACGCCAAAACCCAGATCCAAGCCAAAGTAGACGAAGTCAAACAACAGCTGCGTCAGCTGCAATCACCAGAGATGGAGTTAGCAGGAGCAGGTGTAAACGTCAGACGCATAGAGGATACAGGGACAGTTGGAAAAAATACGTCATCCTCGAGTCCGAAGCCATCTAATTCCCAACCACCACAAAATGGCTCGAATAAAAAGCCTGATGAGAATAAGGGGACGGGTAAAGTTATTTCTGAGGTTTCTGAATTAGGCAGTAATAAAATACATCATATATTACAAGATAAACATGCTTGGGATAAAGTAGTTACGGATAAAAAGAATTGGGATGAAGTATCTAAGGTTATTTCAAATGTTATGGAGAATGGAACAGAAGGTCCTTATAAAAAATCGGCTCTAATGAAATCAATGTCAGTGAATGGTCAAATAGTAGAAGTCACTTTTGTAAAGCTACAAAATGGAACAATTAAAATATCAGATGCGTGGGTGAAAACAAAATGAAAACAAGATTAGAAAAATTAATTATTTCGTTAAATTTTACAGAAGCTAAAGCTTTAGTAGATAGTTTGAATAAAGTTGAATTAGAAAATTATTTGTTGGATTTATGTTATGAATCAGAGAACATCATATATTATTCTTTTGTTTTCGATATGTTAAAAAGTAAGGAAACTTCTTTCATTCATTATATTGCTTCAATTATATTATCTCAACCATTATGTCATATAGAGGGGGCTTATCAAGCAGCATTTTATCATGCGAAAAAAGCAGTGGAATTAGACGAGGATGATATAGAGCTTAAAGAATATTTATTATTTTTTAACGACATACCTGATAAATTACTAAGTAATCAAGAAGCTAAAACATTAGCTAAAGAAATAATAAACTTAAATCCTAAAAGTGAGGTAGCAAAACAATACATTTAATATTAATAAACTTAGAAAATCTATAATCTTAAAGCACTTGATTGTCTGTAACAGGTGAACGGAGGCGACTTTTAAAGACCGCTGTCAAACAGACGAAGCAGGTAGTGAAGAAACAAGTACTACCAGTCGTGAAAAAGGCTGCGCAAGCAACGACCAAAGCAGTGAAAAATGCTGTAAAACCTAAAAATCTGTTAAATACGCTCCAAACGGGCTTAGATATAGTCGGGATGGTCCCCGTTGTAGGAGAAGTAGCAGATGGCGTGAATGGTATTATTTATGCGGCAAGAGGTGACAAGGTCAATGCGGCCCTCTCCTTTGGCGCTATGATTCCAGTAGTGGGTAATGCGGCAACAGCTGGTAAATGGGTCAATAAAGGTGCGAAGGCAGCGAAGGGTATCAGTGAAAGTGCTCAAAAGGCGAATAAAGGTCTTTTAGGCAATGTAAAAGAAAAAGTCAACAAGCAAGTCTCAAATGTAAAAACCCAGATCCAAGCCAGAGTAGACGAAGTCAAACAACAGCTGCGTCAGCTAGGAGCCCCGCAGATGGAGTTGGCAGGTGCGAACGTTGGACGGATTTCGGATACAGGATCGGTTGGAAAAAATACGTCCTCCTCGAGTCCGAAGCCATCTAATTCCCAACCACCACAAAATGGCTCGAATAAAAAGCCTGCTGAAGTAACTAAGGAAAAAGTTGGACCGTCTCACGAAAAAGTGGATTATGGTGATCATTTTACGAAGAGTGGTAGAAAAAAAGTTTTAAAACCAAATGTAGAATACAAATCTCCAGATGGTTATACTTACCGTACGGATAACAATGGACGTATTTCCGAATGTGAAGGAACGCTTATTCTAGGCACTGCAGAACGAAACGCATACGCACAGAGAACAGTGGGAGGAAAAGATAGATTGCCTGATGACGACGGTGGACACTTAATAGGAGCACAGTTTAAAGGGCCAAAGGATATCGATAACCTAGTTCCACAAAATAGCCAGATTAACCGTTCTGGTGGTGAATGGTTCAATATGGAGACTGAGTGGGCAAATGCATTGAAAGAAACACCTCCGAAAAAAGTTACTGTACAAATTAATCCGACGTATTCTGGAGATTCAATGAGACCAGATGCATTCGAAGTAATTTATCATATAGAAGGACAAAGACAAGTAGAAAAGACAATTAAAAACCAAGCAGGAGGCTGATTTATTTGAGTATGGAACAAGAAATGAATAGAATCTACCATGAAATTGCAGAAATTGTGAATGAGATGATTCCAGAAAAATGGGAAAGTTTTCATTGTTATGCGCAAGTTTCAGAGACAGGGGGAGGGACTTATTTTTTCTATAATACCCCAGATAAAAAAGAAGAATTTATTTATAGTTTAGATATATCATCATATTTTAATATTGATAAAAATGAGTTTAATATTCTAAAAAGAAAACTATTTAGTTTATGCGAAAAATTAAGAGAAGTTTTTATTTATCATGGACAGGAGCTGTGGCACTCTTTTACATTATCGCTTGAACAAAGTGGAAAATTTAAGATCCATTATGATTATACTAATTGGTTTGAGACAGATTATGGATTTAATGAACAAATGGTGATATGGGAGTATAAGTATTTAGGAATTATACCAATAGATGAAAAGCAAAAAAAATTGATTGAAAGGTATTTAGAAGAATATCCAAATAACCCGATTTAATTAGGAATACGAATATTATGGATAAAATTTAGAGGTTATATTTAAATGGATTAAAGTATAATTTTTTGATGGCACCTTTAAATAAGAAAATTTATCGACTAATAATTGATTGTGGAAATGTTGATTTAGCTAACAAATCCAATATGCAGAATGGGGTAATTAATAAATAGAATCTCAAGGTGTCGAGATAGTTTATAAAGATGGCAATATGGCTTACTCTCCAATAAGTAGGGAATAATTACAATTGGTGATAAATAAAAAAATTCCTCTATGGTTAATTTATATTTATACATTTAGATGATAAGAAACAAGGTTTTCCTGGTATGAGTTATCATTTCCAAACTAGAAACTAATTAAATGCATTTATGAGAGAAGTAGAATTTGCAGAAAAGATTGGACGTAGAGATATTGTGAATATGCTTTTTGAAAATTACATTCAAGAGAGATCTTTGTTGACGAATCACTTAAAATGATAAAAGAAGTAAGTTGATATATTTGAATATTTTAGAGAAAATCGATAATGGAAATTGTGCAGTTGAAGAGTTGATAGAACTACTTGGTGAAAAGAATCCAATAATATTATATTATGTAATGATTGCTATTGGTAAATATGAGATATTCAATGAAGATATAATTAAAACACTAAATGAATTGTCCTTTAAAAGAGAGTCTAAAGATAAGTTGATAGGATATTATAAAATTGGTGATTTAGCTATGGTGACGTTAAAAAAAATTGGATTTAATCTAGAAGGAATCCCTACTTATCAAAAACTTGATGATTTTGAGCAAGGAATGATATTAAAATTATATAGTGAGATAGATTGGTGAAATATTGAATTTTAGAATAAGTGCAGATGCACAAATGTTAAATAATGTTTCAGATTGTTGATACAAACTTACCCTAATTTAACAGCCTTATGAGAATATTCTTAGAAATAATATATTTAATCTGAAACGAGTAATAAGTATTTAACCAAAGTGTTTAAAATTATTAGATGTTATATTTAACTAAACAGCTCAGGTGTCATTTTAAATGTGGTTGTGAGCTGTTTATTTTTATTGTAAATACTTACAAATAGATAAAATATATCGTTACTTTGTCAAAAAGGATCAGGTAAGAATCCATCTCAGCATTGATGAGTAACATTTACCGCCAAGGAGGGCGCTGTCTTTCTGCAGCTCCATCAGGACAGCGGCATCACTGTGCATAGTAAGCCATCCTTGCTGGTCAAAGCCAACGACACGATCACCTTTGCCGGAAAACGTGTGTCCATGAGTGCAGCGGAGTCGATGCATATCACATGCGGCTCAAGCAGTCTTGTATTTGATGGCAATACCGATATTCAGGGACAGGTAGTGACGATGGAGGGCTCCATTAAAGCCCCTGTATCTGTCGCTGCGCAAGAAGAGGAAGCAGACCTGGAGGCAGCCCTAGACGTCATGGGGATGATCCCTGTTGGTGGGGGTGATGCCTAATGGGTCTATTAGGATTAGCAGGAAGCTTACTAGGGATGATTCCGAAAGTAGGCTCTCCAGGTGGAAAGAAAAAAGGAAAGAGCGGAGGATCGAAAGGAAAGAGCGCTAAGAAATCCTCCAAAAAAAAGAGCTCCACGAAGAAAAAACAACGGAAGTCCAATAAAAAGAAGAAAAAGAAAAAACGCAAGAAGAAAAAGAAGAAGTGGGGTAAATTCTTTACCAAGGCACGGAAGCTAAAAAATAGTTTATCCAAGAGTAAATTGGTTAAACGGGCGAAAAAGGCAATTAAAAAAGCTGTCCTGACCACGAAAAAGGTTGTGAAAAAAACAAAGGCGGCTGTGACAAAAGCCAAGCAACAGGTAAAGGCCGCTGTCAAACAGACGAAGCAGGTCGTCAAAAAACAAGTACTACCAGCGATGAAAAAAGCTGCACAAGCAACGACCAAAGCAGTGAAAAATGCTGTAAAACCTAAAAATCTGTTAAATACGCTCCAAACGGGCTTAGATATAGTAGGGATGGTCCCCGTTGTAGGAGAAGTAGCAGATGGCGTGAATGGTATTATTTATGCGGCAAGAGGTGACAAGGTCAATGCGGCCCTCTCCTTTGGCGCTATGATTCCAGTAGTGGGCAATGCGGCAACAGCTGGTAAATGGGTCAATAAAGGTGCGAAGGCAGCGAAGGGTATCAGTGAAAGTGCTCAAAAAGCGAATAAAGGTCTTTTAGGCAATGTAAAAGAAAAAGTCAACAAGCAAGTCTCAAATGTAAAAACCCAGATCCAAGCCAAAGTAGACGAAGTCAAACAACAGCTGCGTCAGCTGCGACCACCAGAGATGGAGTTAGCAGGAGCAGGTGTAAACGTCAGACGCATAGAGGATACAGGAACGGTTGGAAAAAATACGTCATCCTCGAGTCCGAAGCCATCTAATTCCCAACCACCACAAAATGGCTCGAATAAAAAGCCTGATGAGAATAAGGGTACAGATAATGCTAAACTAGAAGATAAGAGTTCTCCTATACTTAGTGGCGGATTGTCTGAACATGAGTTAAAAGGTGGACATTTAATAGAAAGACATGTTGGGAAAACGGACGAAGAATTATTAGAAAGATTGAAAAGTAATTCAAAAATTTCTGGTTCTTCTACTTTTAAAGATATAACGACAGCTGAGCAAGTTGCTAATACAGTTTTAACCGATCCGAAGAATATTAAGAAAATCGAAAAATGGCTTTCTAATCCAGATAGTAATCCTACATTACCGTTAAAATACAAGAGTGATGGAGAGATAATTGGTAGAAGTGTATCAAAAGGCTCAGAAATAGTAGAAGATGTTACAAAAGCAAGGATTGTACTGAAAAAGGATAAAGAAGGTAGTTTTATTCTTACAGGATATCCAGAGAAATAAGAAAGTGGGGAATTTAGATGGATGAAAGTTATGATTTCTTAGAGGAGTTAGAAGATTTTTTAGGTGGAACATTCCATCAAGATATCAGTTCTCCTGAACAAGCATTAGATGAGTTTATAAAAGAAGCTAGTAAAAATTGTTTGCTGTTTACCATAAAGCATTGTGAAGAATTTTTAAATAGTGAATTAACAAAAAAAGAAAAGGAAAACATTATACAAAATAATGTAGAAATTTATTTTCCAGCAATTGAATTAACCCCGCTACAGTGGTTAATTCAATTAGTAGAACAAATAAAAGAAGGTTTGAAAACAAAATAGAAGTGTTTAATACAAAACTTTGGTTGACTTGAACTGCATCAGCGGTACAGGAAATATTCGTTTTATTACATTGACTTTAAGTGAAAATGTACACCAAATAGAATATTTGAAATTGGATATGAAAAATATTACCTTAATAAAAGGCATACCTAATTTTCAAGTTGAAGAATATGGCGATAAGACGTATATAGATGAAAATAGCAAATTGAATGTATATATAGGAATTGATAAGGTATTAATTTCATTTTCAGAAAACGATACTGTTTCAATTGTACAAAATGAGAATGTGGGATTTGCTTTAGACAAAGATAAAATGGTTTGTGGCGTTATAGTAAGTCGTATGTTAGAACATGAAAAGAATATATTAGAAGAAGCATTTAAATAAAGTGTTATGAAGTATAAAAAATAATTGAACCTTGATTGGCTCATATGCCTTTCAAGGTTTTTTTGTGGTTAAAAAGTAATCTGATATTTGAATCGAAAATTCATGAAGGCTGGACCATCAAGGAGTACTATGTAAACAGCGGTCTAAGAAGAAAAGTGTGAGAATTAGGCGAGATGACATTTTACATGCAGGAGGTAGTTTTGTATGGAATAGTGACTAAATAAACGATAATGACAAAGCTCGTGGCAAAAGTAAAATAGCGAAGCAATTTAAGAAAGTAGTAAAAAGAGCTGTCCTAGCGGGTAAGAAAACCTATAAACAAGCAGTAAACAAAACGAAAGCCGTTTATAACCAGACAAAGCAAGCGGTAAAGGAAGTAAAACAAACAACGAAGGAACTAGCCATCAAAACGAATTCAGCTGCAAAAGCGGTGATAAAGGACATCAAAAAACCAGTTGTCAAGTCACTTAATAGCTTCAAAGAAATCGGCAAAGATTTCAAAAGTGGTCTGGACAAAAGAGCAGATAAAGCACTCGATTCTCCATATGATTTTGCAAATTATCTAACTCTAGGTGCAGTAGATGGTACTTGGTCTGGAGCCAAAGGTAGAGCAGATAAGATGCTCGATTCACCTTCTGATTTTTTCAATTATGCAACATTTGGTTTCACGGGAATGGACCAAGGTGCGGTGAATCCGAAAGACCCATTATCAAAAGAACATTGGTTAGATAGTTTTGGCGTAGCCACGTCAGTGCTAGGGGTTAAAGGAGCGTCAAGTACAAAAACAACTAGTGGATTTTCATACAGTCCTTCTATTAGTATCCCTAAGAATAATTTGAAAAATAATACAAATAATATGGATAGATTTCCGACTAAGCAAATCGATCCTGTTATAGACAAACATATTATTGAAAAAGTTGCAACAGCGAGAGGGCAATTATCTAAGAAATATAAAGAACAGGGTAATTTTGCATACGCAGAAGTAGATGTTTCCGGAATTGATAAAAAAGATTTCTATGCCCACAGTGGAATTCATGATGCCTCAAAAAAAATTCCTGGAACAGAAAAATTTTCTTTTAAAACACAAAATCCAATATTTCAGGCTACTGAAGCACCTAATAAAGCAGGACAAAGCTTTTTAAGAGATGGAGATACTGAATATAAAATTTTAAACGATTTAGCAGAGAAAATTGGAAATAATAATGAGGTTAAAGGGACAATAAGGTTATTTACAGAAAAAGATACATGTGATAGTTGTAATCTTATAATTCAACAATTTGATGAGAAGTATCCAAATATTAAAATTGAAGTAATTCATAATAATGATAATAGTATATTACCAAAATAATCAGGAGGGTTCTTATGGTTTATAGTTATGAAGAATATGAAGAATATATTTTAGAAGATTATAATGATTTAGTTGGGGAAAAAATGAGTAAAGGAGAGGCGATTGCAAGAACATTTAATGAATATGACATGTTAGCCAAAAAAAGTGAAACAGATAAAGCAATGTTTTGTATAATATTTTCAGAAATAGCGTTAACTCATGAAAAGATTTCACATTCTTTCATGAATTATATTGAACAATCACTAAAGGAACTTGATTTCAAAGCAATTAAACAAGAAAATAGTTTAACAATTGAACAGTTAAACAGTTTAAAAAATCGAAGAGATTATGTTTTACAAGAGTTGAAAAAAAAGCCATTAAATTATTACCCAAGAGTTTGTTGGTATTATAATGAACTAAGCGAAGAAGTTCAGAAATTCATTGACGATTTTATAAAAGAAAGCGAAAGGTTAGAAGCAATTATTTCAAATGTATTACAACGATTTGATAGAGATTGTAAAAATACTAATAGTGAAAAATTTATTATTTACACAACACTAGCGGAAAGTATATATAATCATCAAATAAAGGATGTACTTGGTATTAACGAGCTAAAACTTGAATTGGAATCGTTTAGGATTGCTGATATAACTGATGAACAACTTACAGAAGAAGAACAAGAAAAGTTATCGGAACGAATTAAAAGTGTCTTATCTAAGTTAAATTTCTAAAAGCATTGATTAGTAAAGGTTAGTTCTAGCCCTAAACCCACAAGGGTTTAGGGCTATTCTTATATTAATTGAAAAGGGTATAAGAAAAGTTTAAATTCTTTACCAAGGCACGGAAGCTAAAAAATAGTTTATCCAAGAGTAAATTGGTTAAACGGGCGAAAAAGGCAATTAAAAAAGCTGTTCTGACCACGAAAAAGGTTGTGAAAAAAACAAAGGCCGCTGTTTCGAAGGCCAAGCAACAGGTAAAGGCCGCTGTCCAACAGACGAAGCAGGTCGTCAAAAAACAAGTACTACCAGCGATGAAAAAAGCTGCACAAGCAACGACCAAAGCTGTGAAAAATGCTGTAAAACCTAAAAATCTGTTAAATACGCTCCAAACGGGCTTAGATATAGTCGGGATGGTCCCCGTCGTAGGAGAAGTAGCGGATGGCGTAAATGGTATTATTTATGCGGCAAGAGGTGACAAGGTCAATGCGGCCCTCTCCTTTGGCGCTATGATTCCAGTAGTGGGCAATGCAGCAACAGCCGGTAAATGGGTCAATAAAGGTGCGAAGGCAGCGAAGGGTATCAGTGAAAATGCTCAAAAAGCGAATAAAGGTCTTTTAGGCAATGTAAAAGAAAAAGTCAACAAGCAAGTCTCAAATGTAAAAACGCAGATCCAAGTCAAAGTAGATGAAGTCAAACAACAGCTGCGTCAGCTGCGACCACCAGAGATGGAGTTAGCAGGAGCAGGTGTAAACGTCAGACGCATAGAGGATACAGGAACGGTTGGAAAAAATACGTCCTCCTCGAGTCCGAAGCCATCTAATTCCCAACCACCACAAAATGGCTCGAATAAAAAGCCTGATGAGAATAAGGGTACTAAAAATAATACAGCTAGAGCATTAAATTCGGAAGAAGCTATAGCTGTAGCAAGGAAAAAACTTGAGCAAGAACGAGCAGAACTTATTAATGGTAAATATATTGATCCAAATACAAATGAAATCTATATTCCACATGTTATTACTGCTGCTGTTGATATGAAAGCTGGAAAAACCTATATTGGTTATAATGGTGTCGGCACAGATTTAAGAACAGGGAATCCTAGATTTAATCCGACAGCATCGGATTTACTCGATGATACTAAAAAATTGGTGGAAAAAACTAAACAGAGAGCGATGGAAAAGGAAGGGAAAAATAGTTTTGAGAGATGGGAAGTAGAAAACTGTGCGGAAATTCAAGCAGTAAATCAAGCTTTTAAGGAGGGTGCAAAGCTTGAAGATATTCTCTTGAGCACCATCTCTTCAAAGGATGGTAAATATAAGGAGATGTGTAGGAATTGTAGTGTGACATTTGAGGAGTTTATTGTTGATATACCATTTGGTAAAAAGTGAGGTATTTATTATGGAAAGACTATCAATAAAAACAGAAAAAGTATTAAAACAATCGGGGTGGAACCCAAACCGAAAAATAGATATTAATTCACAGGTGAAATATTTGGAAAATAAAGGGTATGTGGTTTTCGATTGTGTAAAAGAAGCACTTGAGCAATTTGGTGAATTAAAATGTATATTTGAAAATGATGGAAAATCGGAGAGTTTTGTGATAGAACCGAAAGAAGGGCTGGGGGATTTAGACAGAAGGCATTATAAAAGATATGAAGTTATAATAGGTAATGATTTGGTTGTCATTGGTACTGCCTTTAGAGATAATGCAGTGTTGTATATGTCTAAGCAAGGGGAGGTATATGCAGTACTAGATGATTACTATATTTGGAAAGTTGGGTGTGGAATATATGAAGCTCTTAACAATTTATGTGAAGGAAGAGAGTTAAAAGTAATACATGAAGAGCATTTAAAAAATTAAGGTGATAAGTATTACTTAGTGCAGAATGAAATCATTAATTATGTATAGCTCATTTAATATAACTATAAAGACTTCGCCAGTTTATTTGTACGTATATAAATGCGTGAATTTTTCATCTGAATAACAGTATTCCATTACAACAAACAGGTCGATTATGGTTAGATAATTCCATGATAGACCTGTTTTTTACTATTTTTGTTTAGTTTTAAAGACACGAAAGAGGTTGGTGGAGCAGTTATCACAGAATTTGTGAAATTGGAAACGAAAGTAGCAAAATAAAAAGGGGAATTGGAAGAGATTGTTTTGGCAATGAAGAAGTAATGTTAGACTATGAAAATTTATTTATATTTTTAAAAGAAATAACTGGAGAGTATAGGGCGAAACATTTAGACAACGAGTTAGATAAGGAGGATCTAGAAAAGAGTTGCTTCCACCGTTGTTAGTAATGGCAAGGCCCTATATGAATCTGCCACAGGCAAAGACCCGATCACAGGTCGCAAGCTAAGCAAGGCAGAGCGAGCCATCTCCGCCGCTGCAGTAATTGGAGGACTCGCAGTCAAAGGGCTGAAGCATGGTGGAAAAGCGGTGATAAAAATCGCCACGAAGGGCGAGAAGGGCAGCGCTATCGTAGCAAGTACAACGAAAGCGGTAACGAAGCTAGCGGAGAAAGGCAAGCAGCTCACAACGAAAGTGGCAGCCAAGGCGAAGGAATTCAAAAAACAAGTCAATACAGCCATCGCCCAAGCGAAGCAAAATGGACGCAAGCAGCTCGACCATCTACAAAGTGCCTTACAAGGCAATAGACAAAATGATTTCGCACTGGCAGGCGGTGGGAAGCTAGTTACCCAGACGACGAGGAAAGAGAAGCCTACTGATACCTTGGTACAGGCAAGTTCTGGGAAAGGGTCGAGTTCAACTAAGGGTACGGGTAAAATTAGTAGACAAAAGCAAGTTGAGGTTGCCAAAGATTTTGCAAGAGAGCAGTTAGATGAACATGTTAAGTTTCTTAAGAACGGTGGAATCAAAAAAACTATAGATGAAAATGGATTTGGTGGAGGGAAATATAAACCGGATGTAATAAGTGCCGCTGTAGACATAACAAGGGTAGATGGTAAAAAAACTAAAATAACATTTGGTTATAATGGAGCTAGAGAAGGACAATTCAATCCAAGTGTAATGGAACTGCATCCAGACTTAGGTAAGATAGCACAAGGAACAAGGAAGAAAGCCAAAAATGACCCCAAAAATCCTTATAAGGATGATGAGAGTTTCGAAATTTGGCATGTTGAAAATTGTGCTGAGATTCAAGCAGTCAACCAGCTATTATGGTCAGGTTCAAAAATAGATGATATATTAATAAGCACGATTAATGGTAATGGGAAATATAAAGCGCCATGTAAAAATTGTCAAGAGACATTTTTAGATTTCATTAATGATTTTCGTGAATAGAACTTTTGAATAAATAGGGAGGATACTTATGCAAAATTTATCAGATGAAACGAGAGATATATTGCTACAAGCGGGATGGAATCCAAATAATAAGGTTGAATTAACCGAAACAGTAAAATTTTTAGAGGCGATGGGATATCAAGTGTTTAACCCAGTGGTGGATGCATTAAGTCAATTTGGTGGGGTTGAATATAAATTTAAGCATCCGGATGGAAGTTTAGAAACCTTTCATTTTAGCCCAGAAGAAGTTGTTGGGGATTACTATGAAAAAGAAGACTTTGAGGAATTTGAGGTACGAGTAAAAGAGCCGCTCGTAGTAATTGGAGAAGCATATCGTGGAAATTTAGTAATGTTTATCTCAAAATCGGGTAAGGTCTTTGGGAAAAATGGTTATTCATTATTTAAGTTTGGAGATGACATATTTGAGGCACTAGATACTCTTTGCTTATTTAGAAAACCAGAAGAAATAAAATAATAAAATTCAGTCATTCTATGATTTGTTTTGGCAACAGGAAAGAGGCTAGTCAGTGTTGAATAAAATATATCATCTTTAATATTTTCCAGAATTAAGATGGGTGTACAGAATGTCTCGGAAATTTAGCGTAATAGCGTTACATGAAACAAGTTAATTATGTTGAACTGTTTTATGGAAGGCTTTTTGCGTATCGATTATGATAATATAAATCTAGGTATATTATTTTAAGTAAATATTAATGATAATAAGAGCTATACTCTACGTACAAAGCTTACTTCCAAGTATGAAATTTTTAGGTTAAGTGCAGTATGATATGGAATTACTACGTGGCGATAAATACAAGGTATAATATGACAGAGTCATTTAAAACTTGTTTACGGTTAAAGATTCCTTGAATTCGAATTAATAACTCATGAAAGCTAGACCATCAAGGAGACGCTGCAACAAGAAAAGTATTACAAGATGGTTTGGATAAGGCTAATAAAAATATAAACAAAATAGAAGACTTATTTGAACCTTTTGGAGGGATATAAAAATGAAAATAAGGGATATTTATCAATTGCCACAGGGAGAAGTACAAGAAGACTATCCATTGGATGAATGGTATAATACCTTAATAAATAAAGATATTACAGAATTAGATATTAGTGATTTATGTAGAATGATTAAACAGAATATTTTTATTGAATTAGCAATAGATAAAGCAATAGGGTTTCTTAAGCTTAATCCTCTAGAAGGTGATGTTTATGATGGTCAGTTATTAGAGGTACTATTTTCTGTTGATATGGAAAAAATTACAGACCAAAAGGAACCGCTTAAAGAAGTTCTTATGGACGTAAAAGATAATATAGAAATGGATAATTTTATGAGTGATGAGGACTTTAATGAATATAAAGACTTAGTAGAGAAATTTTTAACTAAAATAAACTCATACTAAACTTAAACTATTACCTTGATTGGCTATATGCCTTTCAAGGTTTCTTTTTTGGTGGATACCTAGTGCCTAATAAATCGATTATTATTTTTGGGTTGTAGATAACCCCTATAACCCCTATATAATGTTTTAACAATTTTTTAGTACGTACAACATCTTTAAATTGTATGCCCAATTTAATAAATTTCACTTCGTGTAAATAACCTAAAAATCATCAGATACTACCATCCTCATCTCCAAATACTTTACCTTGGCTTTCTCCCCGCCTTTTAAATTTATTCGCAACTTTTACGTACATATAACGATTACTAGAGCGAGAGGCTACTCCACCTCGATTAACTCCTGAATGTCGATGTCTAACACTTTGCATACTGTTTCTAATGTTGATAGATAAACCCTGTCCACATTGTCTGAACAAAGATGACTAATTGTATTTGGTCGCAGCCCTGTCATTCGTGCCAATTCACGCTGTGAAAGGTCACGTTCTTTCAAGATTTCTTTAAGTTTGATTGATATAGACATGATAGTTCCCTTCCTCTGTTTATATTACTATTACGATACACAATAAATTTGTATCGGTAAAGGGGTTGAATGTATCGCTAAAGCCGCATACAATGAACTTATACTAAAAATAGCGGCTAAGCGTTACGTTAAGCTCAATTTATGTAACGGAAAGAAGAAAAAGAAGAAGTGGGGTAAATTCTTTACCAAGGCACGGAAGCTAAAAAATAGTTTATCCAAGAGTAAATTGGTTAAACGGGTGAAAAAGGCAATTAAAAAAACTGTTCTGACCACGAAAAAGGTTGTGAAAAAAACAAAGGCGGCTGTTTCGAAGGCCAAGCAACAGGTAAAGGCCGCTGTCCAACAGACGAAGCAGGTCGTCAAAAAACAAGTACTACCAGCGATGAAAAAAGCTGCACAAGCAACGACCAAAGCTGTGAAAAATGCTGTAAAACCTAAAAATCTGTTAAATACGCTCCAAACGGGCTTAGATATAGTCGGGATGGTCCCCGTTGTAGGAGAAGTAGCAGATGGCGTGAATGGTATTATTTATGCGGCAAGAGGTGACAAGGTCAATGCGGCTCTCTCCTTTGGCGCTATGATTCCAGTAGTGGGCAATGCGGCAACAGCTGGTAAATGGGTCAATAAAGGTGCGAAGGCAGCGAAGGGTATCAGTGAAAGTGCTCAAAAAGCGAATAAAGGTCTTTTAGGCAATGTAAAAGAAAAAGTCAACAAGCAAGTCTCAAATGTAAAAACGCAGATCCAAGCCAAAGTAGATGAAGTCAAACAACAGCTGCGTCAGCTGCGATCACCAGAGATGGAGGTAGCAGGAGCAGGTGTAAACGTTAGACGCATAGAGGATACAGGAACAGTTGGAAGAAACACAACAACTCCAAGTCCGAAGCCATCTAATTCCCAACCACCGCAAAATGGCTCGAATAAAAAGCCTGATGAGAATAAGGGTATAGGTAACTCTAAATGGAAATCAGCAGAATTATTAGACGAACTGGCAAATAGCGGTGTGAAATATAACCCTGATGAAGTGATGGCTATTACAAAAACAGCAAGTAGTAAGTTAGCCTGGCTTGAAAAAGGTAATTCAAATGCAGGTTTCGAACATGTAATGCGTCATGCAGATGAGTTTGCAGCTAAGGGAATTAAATCAAATGAAATTCCAGATTTCCTGATGGAGGCGTTAAGTAAAGGAAAAGTTGTTGGAACTCAAGGTCGAGGAAACGGAAGACCAATTTATGAAGTAGTATTCAACGGACAGAAACAAAGAGTTGCTATAACTGTTGGAAATAATGGTTTTATTGTAGGGGCAAATCCAAAATCAATACCATAAGAAGAAGGGGGAAAACCATGAACATTATTAAGATATTTCTGGAATATCAATGCTATCCAATGTGGATATATAATGAACAAGGTGAATTAGTTGATAATGATTTAGTTGGAGAACTTGAGGGTGAAGAAGAAATTGATAATATGCTTTTAGAGATACAGAATATATACAATAGTCTATTTGAAGACAATGCTCTCAACTTTGAGTTCAAAGGATTTTCAAATGAAAATGAAAAGACAGTATTTTTAAAGAAGGTAGAAAACACTATAGCCTTAATTAAAGAAAAATTGGGAGATAAGTATTTAATCGAGAATAAGGTAGAAATTTAATAAGATTAAAGAATAACCTTGATTGGCTAAATGTCTTTCAAGGTTTCTTTTTGTTTGGGGCTACCTAGTGACGAACAGTTCATTTTTTACGTATAGATTATGAGTAACCAATGGAGTTCTTTTCAGAAGTAGATGGGAAAACAGCTTTAGCCTTTTGGGAAAGCTATCCTTCACCATCTCATTTGGAGGGGGAAACAGTAGAGGACTTAAGAACATTCTTACTAGAAGCGAGTAACAATGCTTGTTCCACTAAAAAGGCAGAGCAAATAATGTCACTCGTTCTAGCTGATGGAGAGGTAAAGCGTGAATACCAAACATCAAGAGACTTTATCATTCAAAGCATAGTAAGAGATATCCGCTTTAAGAAGCAGGAAATCAAGAAGGTGGATAAAGAGTTAAAGGTGACCATTCAAACGTTAGGTATGCAGCTTGAAACTATGCCAGGGATTGATACGGTTACTTCCTCCGCATTGATTGCAGAGATTGGTGACATTCATCGTTTTGCCAATTCTGACAAACTCGCAAGATATGCAGGAATTGCCCCTATTAAGATGGGTTCGGGCGGTAAGGAAACGATGAAGAAAACAAAACAAGGTAATAGAAAGCTATATGACATCTTTTACAACCTATCTGTCCAACAAGTCCAAGTTAGTAAAGGTAGTAAAATACCTCGAAACCCTGTCTTTTATGCTTACTATAACCGTAAGCTAAGTGAAGGGAAGTCAAAGTCACAAGCCCTTCTTTGCATTATGAGAAGATTAGTCAGAATTATCTATGGTATGATGAAAAATAAAATGGCTTATATTATGCCAGATCAACCAGAAACAAAAGCTAGTTAATCAATATGGGTGGTGGTTGAACAAACTGCCATCCTTTTATAAAGTACATTTTTAGATATTCCTAAGGGTACGATTAAAGATAGGGTATCAAATAGAGCTATTGATAGGTATTATGAGAAAACTCAAAATATTAGAAGTGATATTAATAGGGAAATTGGAAAAATAATAAATTCTGATGAATATAAAAATCTATCAAATACACAAAAGAATAAATTAGATAGAAAAGTGAAAAAAATGAGTACTGCGAATGTTGCAGTAGCAGATGTGAGTATTTTAGGTATAAAAAAAGAATTCCAAGCACACAGTCAGATTCATTCTTCTGATAGTCTAGGTAGTAATGTTGGAGATTTCAGTTATTCCAAAACAGACAGATTATTGGAAACGTATGTTGATGATGGGTTTCCGCGATTCAATGACACAGAGGCTAAGATTCTTGAGGATATTGCTTCTCAAATAAAAGATCCTAATACGAAAGGTCGAATAGATTTGTTTACAGATTTAGATGCATGTCAAAGTTGTACAAATTTAATTATGGAATTCAGGAGAAAGTATCCAAATATCGAATTAAATGTTTATTCTAAAAATATGAGATAAGGATTGATGAGATGAATATGACAAGTTATGAATCAATAAAAAATTCTATAGTATTAGATTTTGAGGAATATATTAAAGAAGAGGGGTTAAATGTAGCACAGGTGGCAGCAAAAACTTTGGAAGAAGATTGGAGAATTGTAAATATAAGTTTATTTACTAAAACTTTATATTTTGTTTCTATTGCAATAGAGAGTTTAAAATACAAAGAAATTGCTGATTTTGTATATTCTAAATTAGATAGTTACCTAGTGAATACTAAATTTGAAGAGACTGTAGATGAGAATGATGTGGAACAATTGCTGCAAGACATTCGTATTTGTAAAGAATTAATCAACAAAAATAATTATGATATTAGAGAAACTAGCGATTCTACCAAAGCAAGGGTAGAATATATCTTAAGTTTAAAAATTGATTAATATTTTATAAGCGGTTGTTTCTGATATTTACTATTAAATTCTTTTATTAATTTAATTTGCTTGTAAGAGTTAAAAGAGGAAGACGTTATAATATTTAATTGTCTTTTTGAAGATAGTTATTGAGTTGTTAAACCTTGACTGGTTATATGCCTTCAAGGTTTTTTCTTAACTCAAAGAAGTTTGTGGTTAAAAAATAATCTGATATTTGATTCATAACTCATGAAGGCTGGACCATCAAGGAGTATTATGTAAACAGTGGTCTAGGAAGAAAAGTGTGAAAATTAGGTGAGATGACATTTTACATGCAGGAGATAGTTTTGTATGGAATAGTGACTAAATAAACGATAATTACAAAGCTCGTGGCGATAAACAAGGATACAAATAAATTGATTGTTTTTGAAACTTGAAAGATATATATGTAGAAAAGGGAGATTAGTAGATGAACCAAAAACTTACTTATTTAAAAAAGTACAATGAAAATGTTCGCATATTAACAATTGATCAAATTGAAAAACTTGAGGATAATGAAATACCAATTGAATGGAAAAAAATCTTTTATAAAGACGATATCAAAAAAAAATTGATTTATTTATGAAAATATGGGAAAAAAATATAGGGATTGAACTACGGAACACGATCTCTTATCTAAACGAATATCTTACAAATATTGAAATAATCGATATGGAAGGAGAATATTCAGTTTTATACACTATAAGAAATTCAAAAGGAGACATATTATATTACGAAGGGCGTAATCCTCAAAAGAGACAAAAAAACATAGAATTAGAGAAATCGTGGAGTAAAATACCTTCTTCGATTCAAAAATTTTATGAAAATGTTCACGATGGTTTTTATTATTATGCGAGTGAGTCGATGGGCTTAGTTCCACTAGAATCAGTAACATATCTTGGTGATGAAGATATTGAATGGAGTATTATTGATGATTTAGAAGAACCGATAAAAATTAACCTAGATTCATCTTTTGGCTTTTTCACTAACGGTATGGGAAGCTATATAGCGATAGATTATACAAATTGTGTTGATAATAATGCAACCTTTTGGTCCGCGAAATTAAAGCCAAAATATAATATAAATTTTTGGAGTTATGTAGATGAATGGATTGTAATTGGATTTGAAAATTAACTCTGTAAAGGTATTCTTATTTTAAAAGAATAAAAGCAAGATTTTTTAGAACCTAAAAATATTGTTAGGAAAATTACTTAAAGCACTTGATGTATAACACTCAACAAGTGCTTTTCGTGTTTTCACATTCGCGATAAATTACCCTCAAAAGAATTATAGTAACGTTGCAATATTGGATGTAAATATTTCTGGGCTTAAGCCATAATTTAAAGCGCACAGTAGGACAAAAGGGCAGATAAAGCACTCAATTCTCCATATGATTTTGCAAATTATCTAACTCTAGGTGCAGTAGATGGTATTTGGTCTGGAGCCAAAGGTAGAGCAGATAAGATGCTCGATTCACCTTCTGATTTTTTCAATTATGCAACATTTGGTTTCACGGGGATGGTCCAAGGTGCGGTGAATCCAAAACGATTTAAGAAATATTGTAGTGGCAGACATTGAGATAGATGGTGCTCGTTTTTCGAAGGTTTTTGAAAGTACAGAAAAAACCAGAGTAAAACCAAGTGGAAAAGTTGAAGTAAAAAAAGTGCATTCCGAAAAAGTTTTGGTAGAGGAAAAAAAAAGCTGCTGAACTAAATGGACAGACTTATAAAGTTCACCGAGTGTACACTGAAAGAGAACCTTGCATTCTTGGTGGTCATGATTGTAAGGCACTGCTAAAAAAAGAACTTCCTGAAGCTGAAGTAAGCTATAGTGTTGAGTATGGGGACAAAGCTTCAAGAGATCGTGGAAATGCTGAATTAGCTAAAGAGCTTGAAAAGTTAAAGGAGTGAAAGTATGGATTTTGATATCCGAGAGATACGAGAATATTATGACTCAGAAACAAGAGACTATGATTTTAATGAATTAGTTAATTTTGGGGTAAGTGTTGAAAATGCTGAATTTATGATAGATATTGGAGTACCAAAAGAATTTGGTGATTTTGAGTTCTATGAATTCAGCAACTTCCAAAAAGTAGTGATTGAAAAAGTGCAATTTATCAAAGTGGGTCATTGCACGTCTTATGAATATGGACTTTACTTAAAAGAAGGGAGCGATGAGCTTTTTACTAGTTCTTCCTTACTTCATCCTCTAATTTATACGCTTAATCAGAATTTAAGAACGTTCTTCTTGTTTCATTTGATTAGACAAGAAATATCAACGGAAATGAAAAAAGAAGGTGTATATACTTCATATAACTATGCAATTGAGTTGAGGAAGGTGTATGAGCAAATTGACCCCATAGCAATGAAGGAAGTAGAAGGGTATTGGTCACATATGATAGAAGACTATGAAACTGGATTATGAAACCCTATGAATCACTTAATAGAGTAGTAGAGTCTGGGAGTCCAGGGTCATCCATCGAAGGAGGAATAAGATGGCTTTTACGTTTTATTACTAAAGAATATGAAGATAATGAAACCATTTAAAGTGTTGAGGATAGATTAAAACCTCTAAAGATTCTATCAAATAAAATAGAGCTACTAAAAATTGAATTACTTGAGAATGTCAATATACCCTTTAAATGAAAGGCATATACAGTTGTATGACTAGCTATGAATTTGTCTTACTTCTATGTCCTAATAGGATACTTTGTCAAAACAAATAGTTAAAGGTAGAAACGTTGTTCTAACAGCTTTTCTACCTTTTTAATTTCATATAATACATGAATAAAAAAGGGATACATTCAAAAAAGAAACTATATAAGAAGTTAAACAAACAACGCTACAGCGGTTGTTCGTCATAGTGTACGAAAGGGCGGCGAGTCCAACCCGAAAACAGCTGATCCCAAAACGTCTTATTGGGGTACGCCGAAAGGGAAGGAAATGAAGCTAGACCCACAGTCCGTGACATTTACCGCCAAGGAGGGCGCCGTCTTTCTACAGCTCCATCAGAACAGCGGCATCACTGTGCATAGTAAGCCATCCTTGCTGGTCAAAGCCAACGACACGATCACCTTTGTCGGAAAACGTGTGTCCATGAGTGCCGCGGAGTCGATGCGTTTCACATGCGGCTCAAGCAGTCTAGTGTTTGATGGCAATACCGATATTCAGGGACAGGTAGTGACGATGGATGGCTCCATTAAAGCCCCTGTATCTGTCGCTGCGCAAGAAGAGGAAGCAGACCTGGAGGCAGCCCTAGACGTCATGGGGATGATCCCTGTTGGTGGGGGTGATGCCTAATGGGTCTATTAGGATTAGCAGGAAGCTTACTAGGGATGATTCCGAAAGTAGGCTTCCCAGGTGGAAAGAAAAAAGGAAAGAGCGGAGGATCGAAAGGAAAGAGCGCTAAGAAATCCTCCAAAAAGAAGAGCTCTACGAAGAAAAAACAACGGAAGTCCAATAAAAAGAAGAAAAAGAAAAAACGCAAGAAGAAAAAGAAGAAGTGGGGTAAATTCTTTACTAAGGCACGGAAGCTCTATAATAAACTAAGCAAAAGTAAAATAGCGAAGCAATTTAAGAAAGTAGTAAAAAGAGCTGTCCTAGTGGGTAAGAAAACCTATAAACAAGCAGTAAACAAAACGAAAGCCGTTTATAACCAGACAAAGCAAGCAGTAAAGGAAGTAAAAGTAGCCGCAAAAGAAGCTGTTAAAGTCTATAAGTCGTTAGATAAAATGGAGCCACTCAAAATAAACAAGGACATGTCTACCAAAGAAAAAATCTTACGGACAGGGTTTAACATGAGCCTCCAACAAGCACAAAAATCTAAAGGCAAGTTCGATGCAACTGTAGATGTAGCTAAAAACACCTACAATGATGTGAAAAAATTAGTAACTGATCCGATAGGCGTACTAAAAGAAACGAAAGACAATTTGAAAAATTTTGCTTCCCATCCACTGGCAACCGTAAAAACTATGGTGGGTTCAGTAAAAGACTCTTTTGAAAAAGATGTTATTCATGGTAATGACTACTCACGAGCATACTGGGGAACAAAAGCAACCATAAATACAGCTACAGCAGTTGTTGGTACAAAGGGTGTTGGCTCGCTTACAAAAATAGGAAAGAATTCGACTGGAGTAACAAGTGGTAAGTCTACTAGCAGTTCGAGTAGTAGTAGTAGTAAGGGTACGGTAAAAGATGTTACTTTTAAAAAGGGGTTATGATACACATTTAATAGAGGTAGAAGGTATTGTTAGAAAGAAAAATAAAGGAGTTGTCGGTGGACATAATTTGGAAGAATTTGAAAAGGCATTTATTGAAAAGGGGTGGGATTTACAAGATTGTATTATATCTAAAAAGCAGCACTCTAAAATTGAAGGAATTTATGAAATTGAATACGGATTACCTGCGTTAGATAGAGAATTAAATATTATCCCTGGTGAACTAAAAAAGTTAGCACTCCAAAGACTGTATATGATCCAAAAATAATTTCAAATAAACAAGTGTTTTTTTGCATATTTACGATTATTTAATTAGTGTACTAAGTGTTAAATTTTAATAGCTAAAAATCAGATGGAACAGGGACAAAAAACAATATTTAAATGAGGTTCATATTTCAATAGAAAGGAAATAAAATATGGATATAAATGAAATTGAAAATCTACCTGATAGAATACCAACTGAAACACTAATATCAATGTTTCAAAATGCATTAGATCAATTTAGAAATAATAAAATTGAAAAAGATGGTTTTTTATTAATCCTTAGTAAACTAACAGACAGGCAAGTTATGACATATGAGTTATTAAGAAGTGACATACGAAATGATATTGATAGAACTCTCTCTAGATTATGGAATACAGATTCCTATGATGAAGTAGATATTATTCTTTCTATTGTAGTAAATCTCGGTCTAGAAACTTGCTTTAATAAAATAAAAGAATTTCTGGAACAGTTTGAGGATATAGATAAATCAATCCTAGATGAAATACAGGAAACAATAGATGAAGTAGGCGAGAATATATCTAATCCGTATTATAGTTTAGAAAAATTTATATAGTCTGTTTGTGAAATGCCGTAATTTAAATTTAAAGAGAGATAGCACAAGGATCAACGGAGAGAGAAAATGACCCAAAAATCCTTAAAAGGATGATGAGAGTTTCGGAATTAAGCAGTTGAAAATTGTGATGAGATTCAGGCAGCTTAGTGATTTTCGTAAATAGAATTATAAATAGGGAGAATATTTATTACAAAATTTTTCAGATGAAACGAGAGATATATTGCTACAAGCGGGTTGGAATCCAAATACTAAGTTTGAATTAAGCGGAACAGTAATTTTTTAGTGGGGTATCAAGTATTTAATCCAGTGGTTGATGCATTAAGTCAATTTGGTGGGGTTGAATATAAATTTAAGCATCCGGATGGAAGTTTGGAAACCTTTCATTTTAGCCTAGAAGATTTACATGAAAAAGAAGACTTTGAGGGATTTGAGGTACGAGTAAAAAAGCCGCTCGTAATAATTGGAGAAGCATATCGTGAGAATTTAGTAATATTTATTTCAAACTCGGTATTCATTTTTAAGTTTGGAGATGCATATTTGAGCCACTAGATATTCTTTGCTTATTTAGAAAACCAGAAGAAATCGAATAATAAAGTTGAGTCATTTCTGGATGACTTGACATGCTTGAGAGTGGGGTTGTCAAACTTCAAAGTGAAGAATGTCTACTGAATTGCACGAGAAATGTATGAAAAACATAATTGACGAAATGAAGGGTAGACACATTGCAAGAAAGTAATATTTAACAATATGTAAGAGAAGAAGGGCATGCTCCAGAATTGAAAAGTATGGTTCGTCAGAAAAAGTTATATATGGTAGCGTAAGAATAAGTCCAGCAATGGATGTACTTACAGGTTTATACAAAGAATAGGAGGATAAAAATTAATGTTTGAGGAGAAGCAACAACAACATACTAAGTGGTTCTTAGATGGAGATTTAAAATTACGACAACAAGATCTCGGCGATGAAAGAATAGGTATTTGGGTTTCGGTTCATAAATTTAACATTTGTTTTACAATGATTATGTATGATTTTATTGACTGGTGTCGGGAGTTGGATATAAATTTAGAGGTCGATTTTAGTTTGAATAACCATAGGGGCTTTGTGATTGAGAGTAAGGATCTGGTGTTGTTAAAGTCAGAAATAAAAATATTCATAAACACCAACAATATAAAGCCTAGTGAAGGTGGCGAGAAATTTTCTGACGATGTGTGGTATTCATAATATAATATGAAAATTTTCCTAAAGCGATCGATAATTTTAAAACGAGAGAGAATTAGATTTAGTTAGCTATTTTAATGGGCAAAGAAAGAAGAACATAAAAGACTAGTAAAAAAAGTGAAAGAATGGATGAATGATGGAAAATGGAAAAAGAAGAATTGTTTAAAAGTGAACAAGAAAAATGGATTTCAAAGATTTCATTAGAAAACAATTTTCAGTTAGGAGCTATTCGTCTAGTAGCTGGAATTGATATTGCATATTGGACAGAGGGGAAGAAAGATTATGGGGTTTGTTGTATTGTCGTAATCGATTATATTACCAAACAAATTATCGAAGAAGTAGAATATTGGGGTCAAATAGATGTTCCATATATTCCAGGATATCTTGCTTTTAGGGAGCTTCCGATGGTGATAGAAGCAGTGAAAAAGCTGCAATGTGAACCAGATCTTTATATGTTTGATGGAAATGGTTATCTTCATTATAGACATATGGGGATCGCAACACATGCTTCTTTTTATTTGAAGAAACCTACAATAGGTGTTGCTAAAAGTTACTTGAAGATAAAAAATACCGATTTTCAAATGCCGAAAAATGTAATGGGTGATTTTACTTATATTAAGGTTGATGGGGAAGTATATGGGGCAGTTTTGAGAACAAGAAAGGATGTAAAGCCCATTTTTATTTCATGCGGTAACTGGATCGATTTAGAGACTTCAATAAAAATAACTCTACATTTTGTAGAAAAAAATAGTCGATTACCAATTACGACACGTTATGCAGATTTAGCTACTCATGAGAGTAGAAGAAAATATACTCAATAGATTCAAACATAGTAACGTCCATTTGTTAGGGTATTAGTAGGAGTTTTTTGGTTACTCATAGATTTAATAAAAGGTGTCGTACAATCAATATAAAATAACTCTACAACATTATAAACTTAGTAAATAAATGAACCTGAAGAAAAGTGCTTTTTATTTTCAAATACATAATTGGGAAGTTTACGATAAAAAACATAAAGACCCTTAAGTAATGTGTTCAGAGTATATCCAAAAGAGGAATCTGTTTTTTATAAATACAACTATAATCTACATAAAATAAATATCTCGCAAAAATAAATTGCTAGAGTATCTTTTGAAATCAATTGCTTCAATCACCTATCTAAATGTGATTTAAGCTTTTTTTATGAATAAAGGTTAGTTTAAATTCGACTTTCTAATATAATAAGAAATTCTTAACGAGAGATGGATAAAAAATCAAAATGTCAAATAGATGTACCAAACCTCAAATGGAAAGAAGATAACTATTTAATAAAAAGATATAAATTGGTATACTTACATTAATTTGTATTTTAGTAAAATGTAGATAATTTGATCTATATTTGCATGATAGGTTATCAATGCTTATAAGGGGGAAAGAGCAAAAATGCAAGCAACTCAATGTGAATTGAGCTTACCGATAAATAGTGGTCTAAATAATACATACAAAATAAAAGAAGTTCTTGCTACTAGTAAATTATCCATCGTCTATCTTGCGGAAAATATTAATAATGAAAAGCGACTCATTGTTAAAGAATTCTTTCCAAAAGAAATGGCTTTACGGGATTTAGATAATAGAACAATCATTAATCGTTTGCCTTCAACAAAGCATAAATTTGAAGGCCTAAAAGAAATTTTTCTTAATGAAGCAGTCATTATGCAGCAAATAAATCATCCTAATATTGTCAAATATGCTGAGCATTTTGAGGAAAATGGATCGATTTATATTGTTATGGATTATTATGAAGGAAAACTATTAGATGAATATTTAAAGGATTTTCCTGTCCATAATCGAGACCATTTATACACAAGTATCTTTCTCCCTTTAATAGATGCGCTCTGCTATGTACATAAACTGGGGATTCTCCATCGTGACATTAAGCCAAGTAATATTATGATAGATTCAAAAGGTAATCCATTTTTACTAGATTTTGGTTCCGCGATTTTTTTTAAAACAGCTAAAGAATATCAAATTTTTACAAGCTCAGGTTACTCTCCTCTTGAGCAATATTCTAATAAGTCCGCGCAAGGTGTCTATACCGATGTTTATAGTTTTGCAGCAACATTTTACTATTCAATGACAAATAGTATTCCGCCTGATGTTTCTCAGCGGCTTATTGAGGATAAAATTGAAAAAGTAAAAGAGCATAATAAAAGTGTAAGTATTCTTTTATCCTACATCATTATGTGGGGGTTGGCAGTGCAAGTAAAAAAACGATGTCCTTCCCTACAAATCATGAAGTGGGTAATAACTGTTGAAGAATTTGTCAATAGGATAAGGAACTATTTTAAGGTAAATAATTCTAAATGACCAATTATCTAGAAAAAGTAATCCGATATTATCATTTTGTAGAGTAAGCTAAGAGCTCTGTACAGCCTAAGGGGGTTAAGAAATTCACCTTAGGCTGTCTTTTTATAATAAAAAAAAGTGGAAAACTACATTTTTCCTAAAGAAATATCATAAAATTTATTATGTTTAATTTTTCCTATAAACCTATCTATTTACATTTTAATTAACAAAATATTCTAATGTAAATATTGACAATAAAATAAGATATTGTATAGTTACTTTGTGATACATAATGTCATTTGTGATATAGATAAAATGGTTATAAAATTTTAACTTCAGTTTAGATAAACTGCAGTTTCTTTTTCTGTTAATGGAATTTTATAACTAAAAAGTAAATTTAAAGTTATTTTTCGCAGATGATTATGCTTACTCGAAATCCGATGTAAAAAGGAGGGATGGCTGTATAATCATACGGCCGACTGAATGGAGATTATTAGTCAAACAAACAGAACCATGCTATTTGAGGAAATTAATCCTGAAAAGATGGACTTAATTACGCTTGTTGGTGATGTAAAGGGGATTGACAGTCTAAGTGATGAAAAGATTAAAGAAATTAATCAATATCTTCTTGTCAAAAGCTTTGATGAATTTTTAGATAAGTTTTCTCCAACGGTTTATTCATTCTACAATGCTGCTAATCAAAAGGTAATGTATACCCTGAAAAAACCTGAAGGAATTCAAGAAGACTGTATTTCTGAAATAGCAATCGATCAAAATAATGATTTTTTAAAGATGCTCTTCACCCTCATTGATACAAAAAGAAGTCAGGGCATTACGAATGTCGATTTTAAATTTGAAAATCTACTTGATATGATCTCTCCTAAAAAAGTCATGGACGACATTCGACAAGTCAGAAAAGAAATCCATTACTTGTATGGTGAATATGAGAAATTAGATGATGGTGATCCAAAAAAATTGGATACAGGGGACAAGCTAAACCTGATGTTTGAAGTAGCAAGTAAAAATTACAACAATGTCATGGCCATGCTACCTTTAGCAATCGAAGATATTAAAACTAGATTATTGTTAGGTGTTAATCAGGATGAGGGGGAATCCGAAAAATTACAAATTGGGACCCTTTCTATTGGTGACAATGGTGAGTTGAAAATTATTGAGGCACCTCAAAACAATAGCTCGGAACTAATGGTGATTGAAGAAAATAGTAACTATGGTTTAAGTACTGTTTTTGAAGAGGATTATGAGGCGATTACAGAATCTCCTTCTTCCTATGTAAAAGATTTAGTTGTAAGAACGTTCTCACCTCTACCAGCTGTGAAAGCCGAATTTGATGTGGAAACAGAAGTTCAAAATTACAATACATACCTTGAGTTCTATAAGAATGCGAAGGATGAATTTGTAAAAACGGTCAAGCCTTTAGTGGAAAAGCTATTAGGCATCAAAATGTACTTTGATCAGTACACAACGAAAAATAAAGGGATGCAGCCATCATTGCTTGTGACAAACACTAAGCTCGATATGCTCGTAAAAAGTAATAATCTACCACGGTTACGTACGTATTTAAATACAGTAAACTCTAAAAATGACTTTACGGATACGGTGTGGTATGGCATTGTTCCTGCACTAGAACTAGAGGCTACTGGAAAAATGAAGGTAAGCCGATCAAGGTTTAAAGGGAACGATAAGGTTGCCAAACAAGAAGGCAACACAATGGAATCCTTATCGATTCTTCTAGATACGATAAAAGATTACAAAGTTCAGGTTTTCTTCAACTTCATGGCGGAGGAAGAAACAACATTCAACGGCATTGCAACCGCAGGGATAGATCGTCTGATTGATAAATGCTCTGTGCTTGTTCGAAAAGACTATAGTGAGTTTGCGATACCGTGCTTACCGAACTTCACCATAATTCCAAAGGATAAATCGGGTGTCGTTATTGATGCGAGAATGTACACTACTGAAAATGGTGCACGATTATCTAAGGAAAAGGAAGATATTTTAAAGCTATGGATTGAAGGGGTCTATGTCGGTGCTAGCTATGTAGCTGCCGGTATCGTTTCGGCTTATCAATGTCCAGAATATTTAAAAGAGTCGTTCAGAAATGTTCAGAGAAATTATCCTGGCGTACGATTCGATATTGAAGCTGGGGATCACTCGCTTAGAGCTGTTACTACGATGGCAAAGGAAATCTCAGGGTTTACGAATAATATTAAAGATGCGATTAACAGCAGAAGCTTTGGCTTTGTGTTCTCGTCAGAAAATGCTCAGCTTCAAGATAAAGATATTAAACGTATTACTGTCTATAAAGCTAGAAGCTTAGCGATGGAAGAGGATGGATTCGATTCAATCTACAAAACACAGGTGAGTACGTATATTGAAAGAATTTTACGCTTCCAATCAGGTGACTTTAAGCATGAAAATATTGTTAGGTTCTTCAGTAATAATCCAAGTAGTCAAAAAAGTAAATGGCTGAATGATAAAGGCTATGTAAACTCCATTATCCAAGATGGAGATGATATCGGCTACATTATCGATGAGAAAACGAGCACGTGTCAAATTGACCTTGTGTTTAATGGTAATGTGAAGAATTTAGAAGTGATGATTACAAAAGGAACTAGTGCTGTTAAAGCCTAACAAGTTTAAACATACAATTATTCAATTTTTCAGTCGTATGTTTAAGATTTTTTAAATCTTTTAACATAAATATGAATCTTCATTAAGATGGAGTGTTACATATTTCTCGATATTTTATTGAGAAATGAAAACAGCATGTGTTCAAAACTTTCATCTTATGAACAGGAGATTCAAAAAATATTAGGAGGGAAAAAGAATGGGTTTTGTATTAAAAGTAGAAGGATCAGAGGCAATTGAACTAGGGTTAGAAAGCATTATGTCTGTTGAATATGAAACAGACACGCCAAATGACTCTAACGCACGTTCTACAGATGTTGGAGCCACTTTAAAAGTAAGAGGTAAAATTCTTACAGCAACTGATGGTGACAATTCTGATGATACGATGAAATTAGGTTTATGGTCATTAGTACCAGCTGAAAAGGCTGACTGTTACCGTAAAGTGACATTAGAAGTTGTTTCTGCAGATCAAGTAGTAAGAAAAATTCATTTCCCGAACGCTTTTGTGGTGGACTATACAGAAAGATTCGGTGACACAGAAGGTATTGGTGAATTCTTCTTATTTGTTAAACAAAAGAAAGACAAAACAGACTTAGCAAAAATCGAAGGCGGCTACGCTGTCTAAGAGTGAGATAGCACACTAAAAATTATCTAAGGGGCTTAATATAGCTCCTTAGATAATTTTTGAATAATCCTAGTACTGGGGATGAAAAAATGAAAACACATTATGACACATTAGGTGTTAGTAAAGACGCGACACAAGATCAAATAAAGCTCGCTTATCGAAAGCTTTCAAAAAAGCATCATCCTGATGTAAGCGGAGGAAACAAAGAATCTGAAAAAATTTTCTTAGAAGTCACAGAGGCATATAAAGTTTTGAAGGATGAAGCTGCTAGGAAGGCCTATGATGCTCGACTAGATGGCACTGCGCAAAGTTGGAATAATGAACACTCAGCTAATAAGCAATCGACAAGTCAACAGTCGACTGCAAAAAGGCCAGATTTTAATATGAACAATATTGAAAAAAACTTTGAACATTTCTTTGGCTTTAATCCTAAAACAAAAGAGACGTCCTCAACGTTACATAAGAAAAATAAGAAGAATCCTCTTGATACTACAGATTTATTCGAACGTTTCTTTAATAAATAATTCAAAATGGCAAGAAGGAGTGTGATTATATGCAGGAACCATATTCAAGTAAAGATTATAGTGACAATGCAAGGAAAAAAATGTTTATAAGAATCATCGATATTATTATTATCACAATTGCCTTCTTTTTTATCCTTTATGTTTTTGTTATGAATCAGGAAGTCCTTTTAAAATTTGTTATCGGAACCGTAATGGTGATACTTGCTATTATTTATGGTTCTCTCAAGTACGAGGCAAAATCACTCACTCAAGCTAAGACAAACAACGACATTTCAAAGCTAGTACTCCTTAATGAACGTGGGATGGAAGTAGATGAATGGGAGCTGGGCGATCAAATTTCATTGCTTATCGGGAAAAGCACAGCTGAACATAAGGCAGATATTGATTTATGTGGAACGGAATATGAATCTCTTGTGAATTATGAGCATGCTGTATTAAATTGTGTAGCTGGAATTTGGTATATAGAGGATATTGATTCTGTAAATGGTGTTGGCTTAAAAAAAGCTAATAAGCGCGTTAAAAATAGATTGAAACAAGAGATCCCTTACCCATTAGGTAATGGAGACACAATATACATAGCAAATACGCGAATTTTGGTGAAATAGAGAAAGAATTCGGAACATAGATGGGGGATAACGAAATGAGTTTGATAAGATGTACAAATGGTCACATGTTTAGTTCAAGGAGACATCGCAATATTTGTCCATATTGTAACGTGATGGTGGAGCAGGAGCACAGACAAAATAGCCCAACCGCTCCTGTCGCTGAATCAGATGATAAAACATTGCCCTATTTAGGAGAAATGGATGGAATTGATCCAGTAACAGGTTGGTTGGTTTGTATTGAAGGCCCTCAAATGGGTAGAGATTATCGCATCTTATCTGAAAAGAATTTTATAGGTAGAGCAGAAGATATGCATATCCGGATAGCAGGAGATAATTCCATCTCGAATCGTAACCATGCTGTCATTGTTTATGATCCAAAAAAGCGTAATTTTTATTTATTACCAGGTGATGCCTCTGGATTAGCTTATCTGAATAATGAAGCCGTTTATACACCAACGGAATTAGCAGCTTATGATGTTATTCAGTTAGGGCGAAGTATGTTTTTATTTATTCCATTATGTGGTGTTCACTTTGAATGGGAAAACAATCAAAGTGAGGAATGATGATATATGGATCAAAATTTAGTGCCTTACATAATTGCCTTAATTTTCATCATTATCCTCATCGTTTTGCTAATTATCAGAGGTATTCTAGCTCAAAAAATGGATAAAGGGAAAATTTATATTGGTAATGGTCAAACGATAGGAAGACGTGATGAACAGGATGATTATTTCTCCACAACCGAAACAATGCATGGCACAATTGCAGTGCTTGCAGATGGTATAAGTGGTTTAGCTAATGGTCGTATGGCCAGTACTATCGCTGTAACGACATTTATAGAAGAATTTAAAAGGCTTACTACCTTAAAAAATCTACCTAACTTTTTTAAGGATGCAGCGATGGCAAGTAATCATATGATTTTAGAAAATTTAAATGGCTCGAACGGAGGAACTACGTTAGTCACGGCCATTATCGACAATGAAGGTTTACTCCATTGGGGGGCTGTAGGAGATAGTGTTATCAAAATTTTTAGAAATGGCGAATTTATAGCGGTTAACCAAAAGCATATTTTTGAATCAGTGTTAACAGAGCGATATATATCTGGTGAAATAACTCAGCTTGAGGTGCAAGAAAATCCTCTGAAAAAGAGACTTATCAATTATTTAGGGTATGAAGGCTTCAAAAATTTAGATATAGGGGAGAGCCCTATTCAGCTAAATAGAGGGGACAAGGTATGTCTATTTAGCGATGGAGTCTATGATACATTAACAGAGGTTGAAATGGAAAAAATTCTCTCACAGCAAACTCCTCCCTATGATATTGCTCAAGACATTATTAAAGCTGTTGAACAAAAACGCTTAAAAAATCAAGATAATGCAACCATCGTTATTCTAGAAAAAACATGGTAAACATTTTACATGTTAAGGAGGAGTAATCATGAGAAAAGAAAACAGCGACTTTAAAACTAGTTTTCTATCCGAAGCTGGTTCATTTTTGCAGAACAAAGATTACTTTGCCTATACAGAGCTCGACGATGTAGCCTGCTGGGTAGCTGTAAAAGGGTTGGATTCTGATCAGGAAATAAGTAGCGCAGAACTTGCTGTGAAGGCAATTTTGGAAAAATTTATGGAAAAGCCATCCATGTCTAGAAGAAGCATTAAAAAATATTTAAGAAATGCGCAAGCTATACTTCAGGCTCAAAGCTTAAGGGTGAGATTAAAGGCAAGTATTGTTATGGTCGTATCAGATTACTCAAAAATGATTGTTGCAGTCGCGGGGAATTCGAGGCTGTATCATTTTCGTAATGGTACTTTATCATATAAAACCACTGATCAAAGCTTAGCGCAGGAGATCGTTAACAGCAGGAATCGTTCGCTGGATATAAGCCAGCACGAGGAAAGAAGCAACCTCCTCAATTATCTTGGTAAACCTGAAGATTTTAAGCCCTTTGTTTCTAAGAAAATGAAGTTATTGGATGGCGATGTGTTAGTGCTTTGCACGGCGGGCTTTTGGGAGGATGTCAATGAGATTGAAATGGCCGACGCGCTGGAAGATACGAAAGATCCTGAGCAATACACGGATTTATTAGAAGAGGTGCTTTTAAGTAGGCAAAGGAAGGTTGTAAATAATTATACAATTGCCACTGTATTTGCTAATAAGGTTTATCAGGAAACAAATAAGAAAAAAATGAAGTACATTAAAATGATTGCTGCCGCATTAATCGTAGCTTTAGTCGTTGGGGGCAGTACCCTTTTTTATCAAGCGAAGCAAGCCAAAAAAATGGCAGAATTAACCGTTGAAATGAAGGACCATGAAAAGAGCGGAAATCTTTATTTTCAAGATGGAAATTATGAAAAAGCGCTTCTGGAATATAGTGAGGGCAGAAATGCAGCCAAAAAATTGAAGGATCCAATACATAGAAATTTACTGGCTAAAAAGTTAAGAATTACAGATCTCATCTTAAATGGAGATAAATCAGCCGAAGAAGGAAAATTTACAGATGCTCTTGAGCAATATGAAAAGGCTAAAAAAGAAGGAAAGCTCATTAAGAACTTTGGAAAGGAAGCGACTGAGCAAAGAATAGCGAATATGGATACGATTGTTCAAATTGCTGAAGCTGTGAAGGATGGAGATTTTCGATTTGAAGCAGAAGATTACAATGGGGCACTTGAAACATATGAAAAGGCAAGGAAAAAGGCCCTCACCATCTCCTATACTGGTGAGCCTCAAATAAAGACAAAAATCGAAGAGACAGAGGCTAAAATTGCTGAATTGAAAAAGGCCCAGAAGGAATTGAAGGCAGAAGGTTTAGAAAAAAGTGGAGATCAGAGCTATGCACGTCAAGAGTACGGAAAAGCGATTGAATATTACACACTTGCACAGGAAATTTATCAGGAGACAGAGCTACTGTCAAAGGTTTTAGGTCTTGAGCGAAAGGTTATGAACGCCAATGATAAATTAAATCCACCTCCTCAGGCACCGGCTACTGATATAGACCCATCTTACGAAGCGGCAATACCATTTGAAGAAGGGGCAGCTGCCAATGAGTCATCTGATGCTGAAGTGATGAAAGAGGGAAAGTAAAGTGATAAAAGAGCTCATGTATGAACGGTTACGCAAAATAGAGGATTTAGAGCAACGTCAACTGCTAAAAGATATTGTCAGTGGCGTTTTTGTAAATTTAATTGACTATCAGGATGAAATGAATAGAAAGCTTGAAGAGCGAGTATTTAACGAAATAGAAGATGTTGAGAATAGGTTTGACATTTATGTAACGCTTAGTTCAAAGGAGGATGTTGACCCGATTCATCAATGTTTATTTCCGATGCGACCAGCTGATTTAGAAACGAAAGTAATCGATACAGCCAAATTACTTGAATCGTTAAAAAACAAAGAACAAGCCGTCCTGTGTACTTTATTTCTAGAGTGTGACTCGATACAAATTCAGCAGTTACTAGTTGAGAAACGGCGCTTTAACGGAACTCTCGTCACAACAGAAGGACAAGTAGAGATAAAGGTAAGTCTTTCGAGAAATTCAGACTATTTGCAAGAAATCGATAAGCTATATCCGATATTCCAAATTAATGGATTGCCGTGGAAAACCATTAATCACCCATACGCCTATAAATTTTTGGATGTAAATTTAGTAGATTGTCCCCCTTTAAATGAAGATACTGAAATCATTGAGATAATGGTTGATTTAGAGGAATACGAGTCAAAAAAGAGACTGGACATGGTTCCACTATGGAATATTGAACGACATGAGGTCAAGAATGTGGGGTTCCCCATTCCTGCTATCGATAAGATCAATTATGAGCATGTCCTTTCAATCCGCAAAATCGGCAATGAGCATGGGTATCTTGTTGAAGCGGATGAAGAGAATGTTCGTTACGTTAAACGTTCAGATAATGAATTAACCATTGTTTCACCACAAGACAAGTCAGGGGTTTGGCAGTTAATCAAAATTGCAAAAATGGAAGATGAGAAAATTGGAAAGCTTCATTATGAGCTTGTTTCCAATCGACGAATAGAGCATTTTATGCACAAATTTGCTAGTAAGTATACTGCAAATGTTAAAACGAAGGGGGAGATTACTAGGATGATTAATTCCTTCGAGGCAGCTGTTAGCGTTGAGCTAGTAGATGTAGATATAGTGGACTCTTTTTCAAGGGCAGGTTTTACACACTCAGCAAACCCTTTCTTAACAGAAATGATAGGAGAAAATAGTCATAAAAAAACGATGCTACTAAAGTTTAAGGCAAAAGCGAAAAAAGATTTTATAGCAAATGATATTTTGAGCTTTTTAGTATCCGAAGTACAACGACATTTCTTTGAATATAAATGTGTAGGTGTGTGGCTATGAATTATATTTGGGATTTGCTCATTAAAGCCGAGGATGAGGGACTTTCTAAAAAGGATATAAATTTTCACCTTGCCGAGACATATTCGCCCTATATGGAGCTTAGTCCACAGTTTTTAAATACACAGTTGGTTGAGCAGCACGTCGAAGTAAATCCGTACTATCGCTACTTTGATATTTTTAACAATCTTTTTCACCCGGATAATACATCTGATAGAGCGTTTAGGGAATATTTTTTTGACATCGTACTGCATTTCTTAGCTGACATTGATCGTATGCAGGGGATGAATAAAAAAGAGTTTTTTATTCGCTTTATTTTAAAAGATATCGAAGCCAATGTATTTGGCAATGTAGTACGTCATAATATTTGTTCGTTTTCAAAAAAGGAACAAGAAATCGTGGTCCTGAACATGCTGAGACTGTACCAGACCGGGGATGAAATTTACTTATTAAAGGATACGCTAAAAAGGCTCTTTAAAGGTTGTTTCATCTATGTAAAATCAGAGGAGCAAGATGAGTTGCTTTTATATATACGTCAGAAGAAGACAGAGCAGAATGAGCAAAAGGTACAGCTCATACAGGAAATATTTTTGCCTATCAGCTTCCATTTAGAGGTTTATTGGCAATATCACTTCGGCATAATCGATGCAGAGGAAACAATGAAGCTAGATCGAATAGCTCTTTACTAAACAGGGCAGAGGAGGGATTCGTAATGACGACTAAATATTCATATAAGCTGTATGCGAATAAGCGTTATACAGAAAAAAAGTTTATGACCTATACACGAGTAGAATTAATGGAAATGACAACCTTCCAGCTGAGGAATATTTGTTATAAGGAAAAACTTGTGACAGGGCTTATTAATACATTAACCAGAGACGAGTTAATCGACAAAATTTTACGATATCGTGGCGCTGAAGAAAACCCTCTAATTAAAGAAAGTAAGGATGGAGGATTCGAAAGAGTAGAAGCGGCTGTGCAGCAGTATTTAAAAACACCACTGTCTGACAATGGTGAGATAAAGATTCCTGCCAAAATGAGCTTATATAGCGGTATGAAAATTGATAAGCCAGACCAGTATTTCGTAGAAACAGGAGGATTTCTAGTTGAATCCAATGTACTGCTAGTCAATGAGCAGCTAGATCTTTGCGGCATCCTTCATGTTATAAAAGACGATCAGCAACCAAACAAGTACTATTTTGCGGCAGATGAGGCACTAGAAATTCGAAAGACTAACAATAAAAACTACAGCTTTATATTTTTAAGAAAGCAAGATTCTGAGTATATCTATAAGACTTACTATCAGGAGACCCCACTTCCGCCTACAAACCTTCACTACTATAAGGTTCCAATACCAGATTTAGAGATTAAACAGCTGGAAACAACCGATGCGATTCTTGCCATTGATTTTGGAACTACCAATACAACGGCTGGTGTTTACTTAGAAAGTGATTATGTCACTTCTCCTTGTAGCCATGACCTATTAAATGACAGAATTCAGCTAAATAGCATTAATTTTGTCCAGTTTCCAGATCCGCTTCACCAAAATGAATGGATCGAAGTAGTGCCAACAGTCATGACAGTGGCAGATTGCTCAAATCAAGATCAAGTGAGCTATTACTATGGCTATGAAGCGTTAAAAATGATGAAAAAAATAGCTACACTTCATTGGCAACGAAATTCCAAGGCATTAAACGCTGGGTTAGTAATTATGCCAAATTGGAAGAGATAATGGATGCGAACGGAAATACAGCACTTGTTCCGCGAAGTCAGATATTAAGAGAGTTTATGCTTTATATTATTCAAATGGCAGAACATCAATTTAAATGTCGCTTCAAGCATTTACATATTTCCAGTCCTGTAAAGCTGAAAAATCAATTTTTAGATATGTTTCAGACAATTTTACCTGAATACAACATCGAAACAGAACATGCTCTCGATGAAGGGATGGCGGTTCTTTATAATACAATCGCCAATCAAATAGAGAATAATAGCTTCTTGGATGGGAAAGAATATAAGGCACTGGTCATTGATTGTGGTGGTGGAACAACCGATCTTTCCTCCTGTAAGTTTCGAATAGAGGATGGACATATTTCATACAAAATTGATATTCATACAACCTATGAAAATGGAGATACCAATTTTGGTGGCAACAATATTACCTATCGTATTTTCCAATTTATGAAGATTGTCTTTGCCAATTACTATAGTCGGGGAAAAAGTGCTTATGATATTGATGCACTCATCGATATTCCAGGCAAGGATATTTATCGATATGTAGACGATCATGGGGTTGACGAGGTATACAAACAATTTGAAAAAGCCTTTTCGGATGCTGAGTATATCATTCCAACTCGCTTTAAGGAATATGAAAATCGCACACGTGATGAATACTTACGTGTCCGAAATAATTATTATTTCTTATGGGAAATGGCAGAGGAAATGAAGAAAGAATTTTTCCGTAAAACAGGCATTTTAAGAAGCCGCTTTTATTCGGACAGTGATATGCAGCACGATAGCGATTTAAATGTGACAGCAGTAGATCGATGGTGCCTATCTCTGCTTGAAAACAATCAATTTAAGGAAGTTTATGATTATCCAAATGTCTTTTTCAACATAAAAGAAATTAATCATCTTATCAAGGCTGATATTTATGATATTGTGCGTGAGTTTTTAGAGGAATTTTATGAGAGTGGTCTTTTGGGCGAATACTCTATTATTAAATTAACTGGACAGTCCTGTAAGATTGATGCATTTCGTGAGGCCTTAAAAGAATTTGTACCCGGACGAAGCATTGAATTTAGGCAAAAAGCTGAAAATATTGGTAAAGTGCCAGAATTAAAGCTTGCTTGCCTTAGAGGAGCACTGCGTTATTTAAATGCGAAAAAGATAGGCATGATTGAAACAAAAGTGACAAATCATGCTCCTGTTGTACCTTATGCTGTAAGTGCCTTTACACATAATCGCCAGGAAAAATTACTTATTAGTAGCTTAGAAAGGCTAAACCAAATTCATGGTACTATTTCCCGTCCATGGGGTGTAACAGAGGTGGAGTTTTTCCTAACTGGCAGTGACAATCAGTCATCCTATAAATACACTTACTTTAATCGTCCTGAGAATTTTAAGCCTGTTCTTTATGAAAATATTGCGGCAAACTATTACGATAAAATTCCACAAGACGAGACGGATTCTATCATGAATGGCGAAGTGAAATTCTTTGTTTTTGCAGGCGAAGATCATTGGGGCTTTCATGTGGTGCCAGTAGCACGAAAAGACGAACAGCTGTTTATTGGAAAGAAGGAATTCTTCGCCTTTGAAGCTGATTTATCGGAACTAGATTTCTTTGACGGATTAAAGTAGAGCAAGCTCACGTGATAAAAAAGAAAAGAGGTGGGTGACAGCTTGTTTGCTAATCAATATCCACATTTTCATAAAGGTCGCATTTTAAAGCGAGAAATGCTGGAGAATTTGCGAGATTACCCAAGAGATTTTTTAGATTTATATTTTCAAGATTATTCAAACGGCATCATTGCTGGTGTCCATATTATTGTAGCGGATACACGTCTTATCATTACAAAAGGCATAATTAAGCATAAAGGAAGGCTCTATTTGCTAGATAGTAGCTATGAGCTTCCTTATGAAGCTACAGGAAGTGAAACGATATTAAAAGTACGATTTGCTGAAGAAGCAAATGACTTAGATTTTAGCAATTACAGAACAGAGATTGTCTTAGACGATTCGTTAGAGCTTGCTCATAATGAACTAGAATTAGCGCGCTTTAAATTAAAATTAGGTGCCAGATTACGCTCACAGCATACCGATTTTTTCGACTTTGCGACAGAATATAATACCGTTAATTATCTTCATTGTCAGTATGCAGGGCTAGAAAAAAGCACCTACCATCCACTCATTTTGCAATACTTTTCGCGAGAGCTTTTAAAAAATCGACCCACTAATCCGTATGATATTGCCTTTGCCTTAGAGTGCTTAAATCATGAGAGAGTGCAAAGAGATGTAATTGATTTCTATATTTGCAACCGGCTAGAGATGGACTATCAAACTTTATCTAATAGCCAAATTCATAAATATTTAAATCGTATTTTGTTGGAATCTAAGGGCGGTGGTCGTATGAAAGGGATTGGTCAAGGGCGACCAAAGCGCATGATAGTTGATTAGTAGTCTACTAGTGGATTAAGAGGCTGGTTCGTTAGGGGAAGAAAAGGAGATACGAATAACAAAGGTGGGGAAATAAAATGAATTTCATGGATGAAGAAGTCATTGAGATGACAAAGCATGCAAGGCAGAAGAAACGACGGGAGAACATCGAAAACCAATTGTTACATACTGACATCATTCAAGCCATTAAAGAAGGCCAGCTAACGATTGAAGATGAAATGATTGAATTTGCAGAGAGTAGTTTTTATGAGGACCATATTCGGATGTTTATTCCTACAGCTTTTGAAGAGATGGAACCTGAATTAATGGATATTAAATATCCATCAAGCCGTAGACCCGATTATATCTACACAAGTGAAAGTACATCTATTAACATCACGATGAAAATGATGGAGCAACAGATTCAAGAAGAGGAATTAGAAGATTTCACACATACGATGATGAATATCCTTCGAAAATTACAGCCAGATGCTGATATGTTAGATATTGGCATAAAAGAAGTGGATGGTCGTCAAATCGGCTATTTTGATTTCATTACGAAGGCTCTAGATTCTAAAATTTACAATTTAATGTTTTTGTTTATGGTAGGCGATAATGTAGCAACAGGCTCGGTGAATTGCTTGAAATCAGAAATGCCTATTTGGCAACCCATTGCATACGGCATGATGGAATCAATCTCAATCGAAAACAAATCATTAGATGGAGAAGGTGTTGTTTGATGGAGCGAGTAAATAAGGAAACAGCTTTAACGTATAAAGATATGGTTGTGATGCCCTATAATATCCGCGTTAGTGAAATTGAAATTACACAACAAATGAACGAGCATGCAACATTGCGTTTAACAGGCGTGATTCCAGATGAACTTGAAGATTCCTACGTCTATATGACAGATGCAGAAACGGCCATTGAAGTATTACAAATTAGTAGCAATGGACAATCCACACCTATATTTAATGGGCTTGCGTTGGATGTGCAAGTGAAAATGGTTATGGGTACGTATTATTTGGAGGTTAAAGCCGTTTCACATACGTATAAGTTAGATGTGAAGAAGAAAAATCAAACATATCAAAATGCAAGCATGCCCTATAGTGAATTAATCAATGTATGTATTGCCGATCAACCAGGCGCGGACTTTATGGACCATGTCACAAAGGGGGCTAGTCTTGGTAGCTTCACGATGCAATATTTAGAGACCGATTGGGAATTTCTTAAGCGAATGGCATCGAGATTTCATACAGGCTTGGTGCCAGATACCATTCATGGGGCGGCAAAGTTCTACTTCGGTGTACCGTTTCAACCGGGCAACACACCAAAAATGGATGCCCTTAACTACCGAGTTAAAAAAGCAATCGGCAACTTCTTGATCTCTAGTAAAAATCATCTCGATAGCATTACGGATAGTGACTACATGTACTATGAGGTGGAGTCGAATCAATCATTCAAAATAGGTAATGAAGTTACTTTCCAATCAATGAAATTGTATGTGTATAAAATTATCTCAAAGCTAAAAAATGGTTTATTAAAGCATATCTATACGTTAACACCACAAAATGGCTTTAGTGTTCACACGACTTACAATCAAGCTATTATTGGTGCCTCTATTCAAGGAAAAGTAATTGATGTGGCTGGGGACAAAATTCGTATTCATGTCAATTTTGATGAGGGGCAAGAAAAGGACACGGCCTATTGGTTTCCATATTCAACAATCTATGCGTCGGAAGATAATACAGGATGGTATTTTATGCCTGAGCTATCTGACAACGTTAGAATTTATTTCCCAAGCAATCGTGAGGATGAAGGGATTGCCATTAGCTCCGTATCAAAAGCACCTCCCCAATCTGGAGCAATGTTAGCAGCAACGAATCCAACTAGTCAAGATGGCGGTGGACAATCAGGTGCTGCACCTCCAGAAGATAGTCGCCAAGATCCGATGCGAATGGCTGATCCAGATGTGAAAACACTGAGAACGAAGCATGGGAAACAAATTCTACTAGCTCCTGATCGGATTGTCATTTCTGGTGGGGGATTAATGATTTCACTTATGGATGATAATGGTATTTCCATTATAAGTGATAAAAATATTAACTTAAAAGCAACAGATAAAGTCGTCATCAATGCGAAGCAAATTATGATTAATGCAAATGAGAAAATTGAGATGACGTGTAAAGATAATTCCATCAAGATGGAAGACAAAATGGAAATTAAGGGAACGGAAGTACGAGCAAATTAGTGAGGAAGTGGATGCATGAAACGAGAAGAAGCATTACAGCATTTTATGGATGAATGCGTGTCAGTTCATGTCAGCCGATTGCAAGAGAAAGTTGTTCGACAGTTTCGCCAAAACAAGGAACTTTTGCTACAGCCAATCATTCACTCACTTGAACAACTGTTTGCGAATATTAGAGAGCAGCAAGGGCAGGGAAGATTAGCATCTGTTGCTTTTATTCATTTTTCATTGCTAAGAACGTCTTTGCTAGAAAACAAGTTTACGTATTTGCTAGAAGCCTATGGAGAAGCTTGGTATTACGAATGGACAGAATGCACGGCACAGTATGAAGCGGATTGGCTAAGTGAGGCAATTACAGAGTTACAAACAATACTTGAAAAAGAAAGAAAACCCTATATCAGCATTCAAGCAGCGGACGTTCGAGTCATTATTCAGCAGACAGTTATCCTATTTCATCACTTTATCATTCAATTGATACGCTATCTCTTTCGCTATCAAAAAGAATGCGTACCAAAAATCAATTTTCAACGAACAGCGTGCTTACGTTTTCGTGTCGGTGAATATAAAGGGTTCAGTGAAGATGTTGCAATCATCGACGAACGGGAACGTGAGGAGAAGAACCTTCTCTTATGGTTAGAGAAAAAAGAGACTGACCAATCGTATACGTTTGAAAACTTCTCGAACCTTCCCTTACAGCAGAAAGATTTCAATCAGATGGACTTCTCCTATGCGAATTTCAAAGAGAGTAATTTAGAAGGCTCCTCATGGAAACACAGTGTATGCATCGGTACTAGTTTTCAACAGTGTAGATTAGCCAATGCTGATTTTTCATATGCAGCCATTCAAGATGCTGATTTTCGACAGGCTAATTTAGCAGGTGCGAATTTTATTCATGCGCAGGGACAAACGCTAAGGCTTTCCAATTATGAAGTTGCGAGCTATCTTGGCACAGATTTCAGTAATGCAAATTTAGAAAATGCAAGATTTGAGTTTGCGCAGATGGCAGGTGCTAATTTTACAGGTGCCAATCTAAAAGGTGCAACCTTCTTTAAACGCGATCAAGAAAAGTATCTATTCAGCCCAGAACAGATAAAAGACATTCATTGGATTCATTAACTTTGTGCAAAAGTGATGAGGGAAAGCAATAGTGGTTACAGGAGGAAAAGATGGAGTATTTTATTCTGCGGCAAGATCAAAGTATTACCAATCCAATTATTCCTTTGAAGACAGACCTCGATGATGATTTTGTCTGTTCGTCTGTTTTTGGAGAAGTGATAGAAAAAGAGAATGCACTCTATTTGGATTATTTAGAAAAGCCTCGGAGAATCGTGTCTGAACAATTAAAAAAGTTATTAGTAAAATACGAGGATAATTTGGGATTTACAGCCATTGTTTTTACGGATGTTAAGAAAGGGACACAGCGCATCTATTGGCTATTAGACATTGTGAAAAAGCATTGTATTTCCCATGAAACGACGTATTATCCAGACGGACGCATAAAGGAGCTTGTGATTAACCCCAAAAAAGTGGAATTGGATTGTATTTTTCAGGTCGATAGCAAAAGGGAATCTTTTACCATCGTTAATTTAGATGTGGCAGAAAGTCTCTTAAGACGACCATTTCTTGGAATTCAGCTACAGCGTGTAAAGCTAGAGAGACGATAAACCATTCTAAAAAATTATAATGAAACACTGTTGCTACAGTGTTAACGCGAAATTGTTCACAAATAATCCGAAGGGAAGGATAGCAAATGGCTCAAGTTGTAGAAAATTTGGAGACAGAGGGTTCGGGACAAGAGCAATTTAGTTATGTGGTACATGGAGCAATCATTTCCTGTGAGCATGGTAGCCATCTGAATTATTTAAATTTACCACAGGATCATGGCGTTTATATAAAAGGCAAAGCCGTTATGAATGTAGGCGATCGAAACCCTGAAAATATCCCAACCTTTGGTGTTTGCTTGAAATTAAAAAAGCCGTGTACGCCAGCATGTTCCATCGACTGGATGGAAGGGATGGAAAATGTCAATATCGAGGGGAAGCAAGCATTATTAAACCGTTGTCATACGCAATGCTCTGCAGGCGGAGGCAAAATCGATATAGTTCATGATGGGCAAGAGGATTTAGAAATTCCAAAACAAGGTTTTTAAAAAAATAAATTGCTTGAAAGGAGGTAAGCAATGACAACGCTAGAAAAAAAGGAAGTCCACATGATTAGTACGTATGAGGATCTTGTGCTTGAATGGCCTTATCCTCTTATTCATTTAGATAAACTAACCATTAAACATAAAGGCAATGACCATGCGAGATTGTACTTTACAGGAATGATTGCTGAAGAGCAAGCACAAAAGTATATTCAAAGGGTCAGTCATACTGATGAAGTGGTTGTGAAATTTGGACGAGAGCAAGGTATTTTGTTTTCAGGACGAATCGAAAATGCAGAGTTACAGGCTGTTCAAGGGGTGCATTATGTCTTAGTTGAAGCGGTATCGTTTACAGCAAACATGGATATTGAGAAACGCTCCCGTTCTTTCCAAGATGCGACTATGACGTATGTAGAGTTAATGAATCATATTGTGGGAGCCTATCCTCATGGTGATTACATCGACCATGCTTCTAATAGCCAAGCCATTGGTCATATTTCCATTCAATACTTAGAAACAGATTGGGCATTTATTAAAAGAATGGCCTCAAATCTACATGCGGTTGTTTTCCCAGATTTAAAAGGAAAAGGTCCGCGATTTTGGTTTGGTACACCGCAAAGTAGGAAAAGCATATCAATCGACCATTTACCTTCCACATTACGTATGGATATCGATACGTATCGGCTAATTACTGAAAACGATGGCACTGATGTAAGCGAAATCGATTATACTTTTTGTGAGTTTGAAAGCACAGAGGCCTATGAGCTGGGCACTTCAGTCCAATTAAAAGGAAGATCCTATGTTATTACGGCTCGGGAAGTCTGTCTTGAGGGTGGTGTCTTAAAGTTTCAATATTCCGCCCAACCAGAGAAAAGTATTCGCCAGCGATTGGTACGCAATTTAGATCTTATTGGGGCAGCTTTTACAGGAAAGATCATCGATGTCACACAGAACACAGTGAAAATTCATTTGGATATCGATAAAAAACAGGATAAAGCAAAGGCCCATTGGTTTGCTTATTCTGCCGATGCGAATGGGGTTATGTATTTAATGCCTCAAATAGGAGCACGTGCCCAATTACATTTTCCGAGTGCAGTGGAAGAAGAGGCCATCGTTATTAGCTCTGTCCGGGTAGACCCAGTCACACCTGAGGGTGGTCAAAAGCAGACGAAGAAAATGGCGGACACGACCGTTAAATCATTAGCGACCAATGCTGGGAAAGATGTGACATTAGGTGTTGGGGATATTACCTTTAGTGCAGTAGATGGGGTATTGGACTTAAAGATGGATGATGGAGAAGGTGTAACATTTCTTAGTAACAGTACCATCATGCTTGCAGCGGATGAAACACTTGACATTAGCGGGATGAAAGAGCTATCTGTAGAGGCGGAAGAGTGGATTGCCATTTCAGCAAAGGAGCAAAGTCATGTAATCCTTGCCGCTGACACACAGTTAATCAGTACACTTATTGATCAGGAAGGTACGGAGAAGAAAAGCCAACCACCGAAGTTAAATGAAGAAGCAATCGAAGCTACGTCGAAAGTTGACGTCATTTTCCCCCAAAAGGCAGAGGTGAAAAAAGAGAAAAAAGGCTTTTTTAGTAGTTTATTAGATGGTGTAAGTTTGGCATTGGATGTAGCCGGATTCATTCCTGGTATAGGGACAATTGCAGATATTGCGAATGCAGGTATTAGTTTAGCGAGGGGAGACTATATGGGAGCAGCCATGAACTTAGTGGGTGCAGTTCCAATAGTTGGTGATGCAGCAAAAACAGCATATAAGGCCAAGAAAGCGGCCAAAGTGGCAGAGGCGGCGAGTAAAACGGCAAAGGCTGCGGATAAGGCAGTTGATGCCTCAAAAGCAGTAAAAGGACTGAAAGCAGCTTACACAAAAGTATCCAAGACGCTAGATACCGTATCAGCGGTAGCCAACAAAGGCTCAAAGAGCGTCAAGACAGCAGCAGATAAAGTCATCGCCTCGATGGACGAAGTGCTAGCTGTTTCGAAGGCAGTAGACGGTATGAAAGCAATGGCCAAAACAGAGCTAACGAAATTTAACCATGGGGTATTAAAGAAATTTAATTGTACAAAAGGGTTAAGTGATAAATTCTGTAAAAAAGGCTTTGAACCTGTTGATTTAATTACAGGACGAATGATATATGAAGGTGTAGACTTTGAGCTACCTGGACCAATCCCTCTTTCATGGGAACGAGCTTGGTACAGTGATAGTAGCAGGGTTGGCTTGTCAGGTCATGGTATGCACTTTATCTACGATCTTGCCTTAGAGATATTTGAGGAAGAAGACCTGATTGGGATTGTAGTAACAGATGGTCGTGCAGTTGGGTTTCCAATTTTACCAATAAATTTACCGTATTTTAATAAAAAAGAGAGAATGACCCTGATAAATACAGGGGAAGAGTATCATTTGTTTGAGCATGATACACGATTAATTTATGCATTTGAACAAATAACAACGACAACATACCGATTAAAAGAAGTAAATAATGAGCAAGAGCACAATCTTCAATTTGCTTATAACAATAAAGGTTTCCTATCTCAAGTAACAGATAGCGTTGGCAGAATTCTAGATGTTACGACCAATGAGGCAGGAAGAATGACAGAAGTTGCCTTACGTAATCAGAACAATCGTGAAGTATTGGTGCGCTATGTTTATAATGATGTTCAGGATCTAATCGAAATTCAAGATGCATTAGGTCAGAGCACGCATATAACCTATGTGAATCACTTAATGATGCAAAAAATAGACCGCAATAAAAATAGCTTCTTCTGGCGCTACGATGGTCCAACAACAGGAGCACGAGTAATTAAAACATGGGGAGATGGCAATGTTCTAGCAGGTGAGCTTGCCTATTTCGACGGCTATAATGAAATCACTAATAGTTTAGGACATACAAGCTATTACTATTTTAATGAAGATAACTTGTGTACGAAAATTGTCTATCCAGATGGCAGTAAAGTCAGCTATGAATATAATGAGGACTTTGAATTACTCCAAGAAGTAGATGAAGATGGCCGCACAACAACATTCAGCTATGATGAATGGGCAAATCCGGTAACCATCACTCTTGCAGATGGTAGTACATTATCCTCACAGTATGATACTAAGGATAGGCTCATTCAAGCAGTTAACGCAGAGGGCGGAAGTCGTCAGTGGATCTATAATGAAGACGGTACATTGCAGGCAACTATGTTAGAAGACGGTACAAAGACTGAATTTTCCTATAATGAGCATCGTTTAATTGAAACAGTGACAAATGCGCAAGGTCATATGGTAAGCTTAGCGTATGATGCAGATTTGAACTTGAGCCAAGTGACATTACCAGACGGAACAAGCTCCACTTGGACATATGACCGCCGAGGTAACTGCATTAGTACAACTAATCCATTAGGGGCGACAGAGAAATTTCGTTACGATCACTTGAATCGTCTTGTTCGCGCCAATCTTTCAGATGGTAACGATGTGCAATTACAGTACAATGCCTATGAAGATATTATTTTTGCGAAGGATAACCATACGCAAGTTGCCTTTGATTACACGATTCTTGGTAGCCTAACGTCTCGAAAACAAGGTGGTAAGAAAGTACAATTCACCTATGATACAGAGGAGCAATTAACCGCTGTAATCAATGAAAGAGGCGAAGCGTATACGTTTGAACGTGATACGAAAGGCCATATCATCAAGGAAATCGGCTTTGATGATATGGAAAAAACGTATGAGCGAAGTCCAGCAGGATTGGTTCAGCGCATCCAACGTCCAGGCAATCGTTGGACAGCGTATCAGCATGATGATCTAGGGAATGTCATTCGATCAGACTACTATGATGGCACATGGGAAACGTTTGCCTATGACAAAAACGGTTCGCTACGGGAAACGGAAAACGAGCATGTAACCGTCAAGCTAGAACGAGACCTGTCCGGCCAAGTCATCAAGGAGTGGCAAAATAACCAGTGGATTGCCAGTAGCTATGACGAGTTAGGCAATCGCTCCCAAATAACAAGCAGCCTCGGTGCCAAAATCGATGTCATGCGTAATGAGCTGGGCAATATCTTACAAATGACTGCCTCTCGCTCCGAGCAAGGCCAGTGGACAGCCTCGATGCAGTACAATGAACTCGGGCAAGAGATTGAGCGAATCCTACCAGGGGATGTCATCAGTAAATGGCAATATGATATCACAGGTAGACCGACACACCATCGCGTAAGTAGTCAAAGCCGAAATATGCGAAGACGCGTGTATAATTGGGATGTGAATCACCAATTACGCAGCATGGTCAATGAGCTAACTGGTGTAAAAGTAACGTACGGATACGACGAATTCAGTAACCTCGTCTGGGCCAATCAAGACAGTAAATTTGATTTCTTATACCGTAGCGTCGATGATGTCGGCAATCTATATGAAACAAAAGACAAAAAAGATCGCGTTTACGGCCCTGGCAGTAGATTACTTGAAACGAAAGATGCCAAATTCTCTTATGATGAAGAAGGAAATCTCATAGAGAAAGTCGAAAACAATGGTGATACGTGGAAGTACGAGTATTATGGCAATGGCATGATGTCGAAGGTCATTAAGCCAGATAATACGGAAGTTACTTTCAAGTATGATGCTCTAGGTAGACGGATAGAGAAGCGTTCTGAGGATAGGACAACTCATTTTGTATGGGATGGCAATACGATTCTGCATGAGTATTCCACGCAGAATGTTACAGATACTTTAGACAATCTAAATTCTTCACAAACCGATACTGCTATAGCAGATAATCTAGTTACATGGGTGTTCAATGATGGCTTCGTCCCTTCTGCAAAGATTACGAGTGAAGGTCATTATAGTATTATTAGTGATTATCTTGGAACACCTGTTGAAGCCTATGATGAAAAAGGGAATAGAGTTTGGACAGCTGAACTTGATGTTTATGGACGAGTGAAAGAGTTTACAGGTGAGAAAGACTTTATTCCATTCCGTTATCAGGGGCAGTATGAAGATGTGGAAATAGGATTGTATAATAACCGATTCCGATACTATGACCCAGAACAAGGGAATTATACTCAAATTGACCCGATTGGACTTGAGGGAAATAATCCAACACTATATGGATATGTAAATAATCCAAATATGTGGATTGACATATTTGGATTAAGCAAAGGATCTACAGCACTAGACAAATCACTTGGCGGGATAAAGAGTGATGGAAAACAAGCACATCATCTTATACCTGAATTAACGTGGGATCAATATGCAAACTTCTTAGATAGTATTGGGTTACCTAGAGAAATGAGGGATCATTTCACAAATGGATTATTAATGTCGGATAGTCGTGCAAATGCAGATATTCATGGACAAAAACTGTACCATAGATCAAGACATCGTAGCTATACGAAAATTGTGGAAAAAAAGTTAAAAAGTATAAAAAGAATGTACACAAATGAAGATATTGATGCAAAACAAGCAAAACAATATATTGAATCTCTACAAAGAAGTCTGAGAAAGAAAATAATTTCTGGAAAAATTATAACTAAATCTCCATGTGGTAGATTATCATAAATGAAGGGAAAGACATTTTAATATGGGAAATATATTTGCAATTTTTGAAAAAGAAGCTATATTCTGCCCGACTTTACTTGAGGGAATTATGCATACTGAATTTTTTGATAAAAATCCTTTTGAACCAAGAGACTCTGATGATGGCGAATGGAGAGCCGCAAAAAATACAAAGACAGAGTTGCCGAAGGAAATATGGTTTGTTTCAAAAGATAGAAGATATGAATTTGATTTTAGATGTGTGGATGGTGGATTTTTTGTATCATTAGAATTTCTAAATTTATTAAAGAATTTTGGAATAGGTAATTTTCAATACACTAAATCATTTATGGTGAACAAGAATAAAGAAAGTATATCTTCAAAAGAATACTATTTTTTGCGATTTTATGACAAGTTAGAAGACGTCATAGATATGGAGAATTCTAATATAGAATTCTATAAGCAAAATGGACGTATAAAAAAAATTTGGGATTTACAATTGAAAAGCACAACCATGCTTCCAGAAGTATTTCAAATAAATAATATTAGACTTTTCGAAGTATTGTTTTGTTCAGAAGAGTTCAAAAAAGAAGTTGAAAAACTTAAATTAAAAGGTATTACTTTTGTTTCTTCAAATGAAGCTGGTGTGTATAAACCATAATAATGTATCAATAACTATTCAGAAACAGTAATTAAAAAAAACAAAAACTGTTAAGTAGTAACCATTTTCAATTTTCACCAGTGATAGTTTGACTTTACCTAGTTAATGATTATTTAAGATTTGACACTGCACCTGATGAAGACAGTTAAATTGAAATTTAAAATTTTAGAGAGTAGCAAGAATCTTAGAAATCGGATTTTTTTGCTACTCCTTTTTTTGATGATACTTATGAATAAAATTTTTCGAAATTTAGAGAAGTTCTTAGGGGGTAACTATACATGCAAGAAAATTGGGTGATTTTTCAGGATAAATTAAAAGTACGTAAACTGAATAATGAAGAAATGGATGAAATTAAGCGTCTATCTGCTTTAAGTCAGGAGAAATTAGAATTAGATAATATTGATGATTATTTAATTTCACTTGACAAGATCAAATTAAAGTTGTCCTACTTTAGAGATAATAAAATCAATGAGGAAGAAGTAGAAGAGATAGCATTTGAAATTGGTTCTTTATATGGAAATATTATAGAGCAAAAATATGGTTGGAAATGGCGGCATATTGAGAAAAATGATAATAAAGGCTATTGTGTAGTCTCTGAGGATCAAAAGTTTTGCTGTCCAGTGCATAACTATATTTATAGCATTTTGACAGATACAGAGAAAAGTAACAATGTTAAGTTATTGTTTAATATGCTGGAAGTTATACATAAGGAGAAGGTGAATGGGTTATATAATTTTATCAGTTAAGAGCATTAGTATTAACTTGTACTTTCAAAACATATTTAAATAAGAATTCAAAAAAAACTTGTTCTAAATGCAAGAAAGTTTAGAAGAAAGGAATTTATTATTACCTAAGTATCGACATTAAAGAAATATTATAGGAGGAAACATTGTGAAGAAACTAGATCCTGAATTCAAATACCTTTTGGATATGTATGAAGATTCTTTTTTTCCAACATTTTTAGTGGATAAAATTAAATTGATAATTATTAAGGTTGTCCATTTTATTGAAGAGAGTACTCATACAATTGAAGAGGTCCAGGAAAACTTAGATGAAATGACTATTGCTATCAATGAATTACAGAATGAGTTTTATGAAAATGACAGTGAAATTGAAACTATTGCACGGGATTCTATCGGAGCAACAGTAGAAGAAATTTTACAATATTTTGAGATTGATATTGATATTGAAGAAGCTTTAAGAGAACGAGAATGGTAAAAAAATAGTCTTTAATACCAGATAATCTAATCATATAGGTAAGATATGGTGGCTTCTTCCTCTCGGTAAAAAAATCACAAATAAGGGTCCAAATGGATGTAAATAAAAGGTGAATAAGGAAGATGAAATAATAATCTATTTGAAAGAGGGAATGATCAATGAAATTTTCATTTATTAAAAGTAGTCCTAATCTTCAGTTTGTACGAATAAAAGGTGATGGAATTGAACAAGTGGAAGGGAGAACTAGGCATTGATTTCCCAAAAGAACTTAAATTATTTTTGACTGAGATCGGTTACGGGTCTTTTGTTGGGGAAGATGAACTGGATGAAAATTGTGTGTTAAGTCCTGAATTAATAAGGGACTTTCGATTAAGACAAGGATTTTTTGAAGCTTACCCACCCTATGATGAAGAGAATAAACTAATCTTTTTAATGGATGGGAGTCTGTGCCTTTTTCAATAGAATTAACAGATAGTGAATAAAGTCCTATTTATGAAAACCAAAAGAAGATTGCCAGCTCTCTTGAAGAATTTTTATCCAAGATCATGGAAGATTCTGAGTACTTCCAACAGGATTAGTAAAAAGATAAAAAGGGCATTAAATAAAGACAAAAGAAGATTAGAAATTGTTTGAAACGAGAGAGGCAATATTCTTTATGATTTGAAGCTACACTCCTTCAGAAGGTTAGAAGATTGAGCATTTGACCAAAAAGTATCTTGAATATATTTCGAACCTAATTAAAAGAGAGTAGCATAAATCCTTAGAATTTGGATTATTGCTACTCTTTTATTATAGTGCAAGGACTCTCATCAGTTTCCATTAAATATAGTCAACACTGAAACATTAAAAAGCAAAATTTCACAAAAAAACTACGAACACCTGTTGGAGCTAATGATGAGCAGGGTAATAGAGTTTGGTCAGCTGAACTTGATATTTATGGCCGAGTGAAAGAATTTACTGGTGAGAAAGAATTCATTCCATTCCGTTATCAAGGTCAGTATGATGATGTAGAAATTGGATTGTATTATAACCGATTCCGATACTATGACCCAGAGCAAGGGAATTATACTCAAATTGTCCCGATTGGGCTTGCTGGTGGGAATCCAACTCTTTATGGTTATGTGAATAATACAAATTTCAAAATAGACCCGTTTGGTCTAGATGAACTATATGCATTAATTGCAAAGCAGGATGGTTGGTACGATGTAATGGAATGGGGTAAGAAAAATCCGGTTGGTCAAATGTTTTTAAAGGAAGGAGAACTTTGGAAGATCGGAACTTCAAAAAATGCTTCATCAAAATATACCCAAAAATATCTTAATAGTAAGGGTGTTGAGATGAAAGTTCTGCATTCAAACGTATCAAATGGAACTGTAAAATATCATGAAAATATGAAAATCAGGGGTTATGAACAATGGAAAGGATTTTTACCTCCAGGTAATAAGTGTAGACACTAAATAAGTTATAGAAGGAGTGTGTTGTATGAATTTTTCAATAGTTTCAGATACTGCAGGTGCGAGAGTTGGTGAATTAGCTAGTGAATTAAGAAACGCATTGGAGTCTAATATAAATTCAAATTATAAGGATGTCGATGTTTCGATTGGAATAGCCTTTAGATGCTTACCTGAATCATATGGAAGAAAGTCATTTATTAGATATACTAAAAAAGATAAATATCTTACAATCGATATTGCAGTTAAGGTAGATGAATATGAAAAAATGTATAAAGTAGAGCAAAGGTATTATTTGGGGAATCTATTTTTAGAGTTTCTAAACACTGCGTTAGAAAAACATAACTTTGAAGGGCTTGAAAAAGAGATGTTCATAAGTGACATTAAAATGTGGGCAAGAGAGATTCCATTGAAAATGGATAATGGTTCAACAAAATTGTGTAATTGGTTTAATGAAGAGATTGATTGGTCAGTAGACCTTGATAAATAAAGATATTTTAGCTTAACATTTTGGCAAGAACCTAAATAGAATTTTATTTGACCGAATAAAGAAATTAAAAACATATGTAAAGAAGACGTTGTAGTCTTCCTTTATATATGTTTTTTTTGTGTATTTATTTTACTATCTTTCATTTTTATTTTGTAAAAAATGTTGGTTTTTAAGTGTGAAAATTCAATAAGACTATACTTTTGTTAAAACCATCAAAGCCTGGGAGACATTTTCCTATAAAAAAACAGCGCATTAATGAAATCTAAAAACGAGCATGTAACCGTCAAACTAGAACGAGACCCATCCGGCCAAGTCATCAAGGAGTGGCAAATGATCAGTGGATTGCCAGTAGCTATGACGAGTTAGGCAATCGCTCCCAAATAACAAGCAGCCTCGGTGCCAAAATCGATGTCATGCGTAATGAGCTGGGCAATATCTTACAAATGACTGCCTCTCGCTCCGAGCAAGGCCAGTGGACAGCCTCGATGCAGTACAATGAGCTTGGGCAAGAGATTGAGCGAATCCTACCAGGGGATGTCATCAGTAAATGGCAATATGATATCACAGGTAGACCGACACACCATCGCGTAAGTAGTCAAAGCCGAAATACGCGAAGACGCGTGTATAATTGGGATGTGAATCACCAATTACGCAGCATGGTCAATGAGCTAACTGGTGTAAAAGTAACGTATGGATACGACGAATTCAGTAACCTCGTCTGGGCCAATCAAGACAGTAAATTTGATTTCTTATACCGTAGCGTCGATGATGTCGGCAATCTATATGAAACAAAAGACAAATCAGATCGTATTTATGGTGCTGGCAGTAGATTACTTGAAACAAAAGATGCCCAATTCTCTTATGATGAAGAAGGAAATCTCGTAGAGAAAGTCGAAAAGAATGGAGATACGTGGAAGTACGAGTATTATGGCAGTGGCATGATGTCGAAGGTCATTAAGCCAGATCATACGGAAGTTACTTTCAAGTATGATTCATTAGGTAGGCGAATAGAGAAGCGTTCTGAGGATAAGGCAACGCATTTTGTATGGGATGGCAATACGATTCTGCATGAGTATTCCACGGAGAATGTTGCAGATACTTTAGACAATCTGAATTCTTCACAGACTGATACCGCTATAGCAGATGATCTTGTTACATGGGTGTTCAATGACGGCTTCGTCCCTTCTGCAAAGATTACGAGTGAAGGTCATTATAGCATTATTAGTGATTATCTTGGAACGCCTGTTGAAGCCTATGATGAAAAAGGGAATAGGGTTTGGACAGCTGAACTTGATGTTTATGGACGAGTGAAAGAAGTTACAGGTGAGAAAGACTTTATTCCATTTAGATATCAAGGGCAGTATGATGATGTAGAAATTGGATTGTATTATAACCGATTCCGATACTACGACCCAGAACAAGGGAATTATACTCAAATTGACCCGATTGGACTCGTGGGTGGGAATCCATCTTTGTACGGATATGTAAAAGATCCGAATACTTGGTTCGATGTCTTTGGAATGGCACCTTGGAAAAATGGAGGATTTGATAAATGGTTTAATAATGCTACACCAGAAGAAGTTTCTGCTAACATAGGAGCTGTTAAAAAACAGCTGAGAAATGGCGGTGGTAAACATGAACTGTTTCCAGTATCAGATGCAGCTAAAGCAAGAGAATTAGGTTTTAAAGCAGAAGAACTAAAAAAGATGGCAATTGATAAAGATAAATTTATATTTGTCGATGTACCTGATAAAGATGGTAACTTACACACAGGTCCGCATTCAACAGGTAAGAAAAGAATAGGTAATCAGTCTAGTAAAGCAAGTAGTAACTTCCATATACACCTATCAAATGCTTTACAGGGAGCAAACACAAAGAGAGAAGCAAGATTAATAATAGGGCAGTACCATAGAAAATATATGAAAGTGAGTTGTAAATAAAAATGGATATGTCTAAAGTGCATGTTTGGGTAGGAATCAATAATAGTGATGATGAGACTTTTGAAAGTTACTTTGAATTAGACTATGACGATCCAGATATGGATATTGATGATCCTCTTTACAAAGTATGCCAATTCTGTCTGGATATAAACGAAAAATGGTATGATGAGGATTGTATTGGAGTTTATAAGGAAGATAGCATGGTGAATGTTAGGGTATTGTTGGAAGAGTTATCGGTATCACAGGATACAATGGAAGAAATTCAGAATATTTGTATTAAAAAAGGGTTAGAAAATGTTAATGCAATGTTTTATTACATGGATCCAGAGATAGAAGTAACTGATAAAAATAAACTTTATAATGAATTACATTATATTGGGAAGTTTGATACAAATTTATAATAATTTAACTTCATAGCTAGGTAATTATAGGAAGTTATGAAGAAACTATCTTCTGAAAGCTAATTAGCCGTTGAAATTTTACTACGATAAAATTTCAATGGCTTTGATTGTTTTTACACTAAGATAACTAATTTAACTTTAAGGATATAAGAGGTTAAATTACAAAAAGTCGAAAATGCAACTCCGTTTATCTTGTAGTTAAGGAAACCTACAAAAAGCGTAAAAAATTTTTTTGTTAAATAAGCCCAAGCTAATGACCAATTGTTGGTAGGCCAATACTTGAGGTTGCCAAAGATATTAGTCTCGGTAGAATCAATCCTAATGAGTTTTATTTCATATACAATCGATCCTGCAACAGGTAAAGTAGTAACATTAAATAATAGAGGATTGGCTGAA